>JACDEP010000038.1:7101-14890 GCA_013816325.1 Methylotenera sp. | reverse complement strand
CTTGTAATTACCTTGCCACCGTTGGCGGGAATAGTATTACAGATAAAAAATTAATTAAAATATAAAAATTTAACACCTAAATGGCTACACTGACCCAATACCCTGTTTGGCATAAACTATGCCAGCACCAGCAAAAAATTGCCTCAGCACACATGCGCGACTTGTTCGCAAAAGACCCTGATCGCTTCCAAAAATTCAGTATGAAGTTTACGGATATTCTTATGGATTATTCCAAGCATCGTATTGATGATGAAACACTGCCTTTACTCATGCAAATGGCGCGGGAAGCCAATATCGAAGATTGGCGCGACCGTATGTTCTCGGGCGACAAAATTAATATTACGGAAAATCGTGCAGTATTGCACACCGCCCTACGCAACCGCACAAACACGCCTGTCTATGTAGACGGTCAAGACGTCATGCCGGAAGTGAATGCGGTACTGGCACAGATGCGCAAATTTTCTGATAGTGTGCGTAACGGGAGTTGGGTTGGTTACACTGGCAAGCGCATTACGGATATTGTGAATATCGGTATTGGCGGTTCTGACTTGGGTCCGGTCATGGTGTGTGATGCACTAAAGCCTTATGCGAGCCCTGACTTACAGGTACATTTCGTATCCAACATTGATGGTGCGCATCTGATGCGTTCACTGAATGTATGCAATCCTGAAACCACACTTTTCATCGTGGCTTCCAAAACATTCACCACCCAAGAGACCATGACTAATGCGCTTTCTGCACGTACATGGTTTCTGGAATCGGCCAAGGAAGAGGCGCGTGTAGCCAGGCACTTTGTAGCGCTATCTACCAATACAAAAGCCGTTGAAGACTTCGGTATTGATACCGCCAATATGTTTGCTTTCTGGGACTGGGTGGGCGGCCGTTATTCATTATGGTCTGCGATCGGCTTATCTATTGCCTTGTATGTAGGCATGGATAACTTTGAAGAGCTGCTCACTGGTGGTTTTGAGATGGATAATCATTTCAAAACCGCTCCGCTGGAAGAAAATATGCCTGTCATTTTGGCATTGATTGGCGTCTGGTATAACAATTTCTTCCATGTGGATTCACAAGCGATATTGCCGTACGACCAAGGATTAGCGCGCTTTCCGGCCTATATGCAACAGGCCGACATGGAAAGTAATGGTAAATTCATCGACCGTAAAGGTGACCGTGTACAGTATAAAACCGGTTCCGTCATCTGGGGTGAGGCCGGTACCAATGGCCAGCATGCCTTCTATCAACTGATTCATCAAGGCACACAAATCGTGCCTTGCGATTTCCTAATGCCTATACACAGTTACTACCACGTGGGTAAAAACGGTAATCAGCATCATAAAATATTAATGGCTAACTTCTTGGCACAGACGCAATCATTAATGTTAGGCAAAACAAAAGAACAAGCGCGTGTCGAACTAGAAAAACAAGGCATGAGCAGCGACGCCTTAGAAAAATTGTTACCGCATAAAGTGTTTGAGGGGAACCGCCCTACCACTTCCATCATGTTTGAAAAACTAACGCCCAAAACTTTGGGTAAATTAATTGCTTTATATGAACACAAGATTTTTGTGCAAGGCATCATCTGGGATATCAATAGCTATGACCAATGGGGTGTGGAGTATGGTAAACAAATCGCTCAGCAAATATTGCCGCAGCTAATTAACGGTGAAACAGTTTGCAATTACGACAGTTCAACCAATGGCTTAATTAACTACAGCAAAAATTTTAAATAATTTCTCATCAGTATTCAAAAAAGCTCAGCCGAATAAGCTGGGCTTTTTTGTTAGATATTACAGATAAACTATGTTGCAAATCATTTGGCGTTAGCAACTAATAAGCTGTAATGTAATCACAATTACAGACTTAAAAAAGAAAGATTCAGATGGCTACCTTAGATAAATATCGCGTTAATCCTAAAAATTTTTCCTTAAGCAACTACAAAACCGACGACAAGACTGAGCGTTCAGGCAGCAAAGAACAGGACTCCTATGAACTCACCAGGCTAGCTACCGAAATCAATGCATTGCAGGATACCCTGCAGGCGGCAGGTAAACGTAAGGTATTATTGGTCTTACAGGGGATGGATGCAAGTGGTAAAGATGGTACGGTCCGGCATGTATTTAGTGAATGTGACCCGCTTGGAATAAGGCTTGCAAGCTTTAAAGCACCGAGTAGTGACGAGCTTGCTCATGATTATTTGTGGCGTGTACACCAGCAAGTACCTAAAGCCGGAGAGTTAGTAATCTTTAACCGTAGTCATTATGAAGATGTGCTCATAGTGAAAGTACATGATTGGATAGATGATGCCGAATGCCAGCGTCGTTATGCACAAATTAACGATTTCGAACGATTGCTAGCAGAAACCGGCACGACGATCATCAAATGCTACCTGCACATTTCCCGCGAAGAACAAAAACAACGTATGCAGGAAAGATTGAATGACCCCACCAAAACTTGGAAATTCAACCCGAACGACCTCAAAGAACGTGCACTATGGTCTAAGTATATGCAGGCTTATGAAGCCGCCATCAAAGCGACCTCTACAGATTATGCACCGTGGCATATCATTCCGGCAGACTCTAAAACCAACCGTAACCTGCTTATTTCACGACTTCTGTTAGATGCACTTAAAGGTATGAAATTGAAATACCCGCCAGTGCCAGCTGAATACAAATCGATTGTCATTGCTGACTAGGACAATCGCTAGCCAGATGAGTTAATACGCCATTCAATATTAGTGCAGTTTAACTTGCCCTGAACTGATCAGTTGTTTCGCTAGTGTTTCACCAATAGCAGCACTCGCACTTGCGCCAATGCGCTTAGCAATGCGGCTGGCAAAGTCATCTTGATAAGTAAAATCTACTATGTCTTCCTGCTTGATCACTTCACGTGCTACATAGTCTGTACTGCCTAGCGCATCCGCCAATCCCAGTTTGATGCTTTGCTCACCGCTCCAGAATAGGCCGCTAAACGTTTCCGAATTTTCCTTCAAGCGGCTACCACGTCCTTCACGCACAACAGTAATAAATTGCTGGTGAATCTCATCAAGCATGGCCTGGGCGAGCGCAACGTGTTTTGGATTGACGGGTGAAAAAGGATCTAGCATCGCTTTATTGTCACCCGCAGTAAGCAAGCGGCGTTCGACACCGACTTTTTTCATGATTTCAGTAAAGCCATAACCATCCATCAATACGCCAATAGAGCCGACAATACTGGCTTTATCCACATAAATCTTATCCGCTGCAACTGCGATGTAATAACCCCCAGAGGCGCATATATCTTCGACCACTGCGTATACCGGTATTTTTGGGTGTAATTTTTTCTGGCGTTTGATTTCATCGTTTATGATGCCGGCCTGTACCGGGCTACCGCCAGGACTATTGATACGCAAAATGATGCCCTTGGTGCCTTTGTTATCGTAGGCATCGTGCAGGCTGTTCATCACTGCTTCTGCATTCACTTCACCGCCTGCTTCAATCACACCGCTGATATCAATGACCGCAGTATGGGTAGTAGAAAGTTTTTTGCTGGAGCTGAATGCGCCTGTAGCAAATAACAAGATCAGAAAAAGATAAGCTAAAAACAGCGCTTTGAAAAGAGTACTCCAGCGCCGCGCGGTAACTTGCTCTTTTAAACCCGCGGTAGCTAGCTTTTCTATGGTATCGCGCTGCCATTGCGTTTCTGCTGATGTAGGTTGATTATTTTCTGACATTTGAAAACTTCCTGATTTGAAAAAGTATTTTTATAGGTACTGGTTAAATATTTATCAAATTACTTGATAGATGCAATGTGAATAATAATTTTCTGGTCTTGCTCTGTAACCCCAATCGGTTTCAAGTGTTTACCTTTACATGGCCCCCTCACACAATACCCCGTTTGCGGCTGATAGTGCGCACCATGTGTAGAGCAAATCAAATAATCATTTTCTGAGGTAAAAAAGTCGCCTTCGTTCCAATCTAATTCTACAGGGATGTGGGCACATTGGTTAACATAAGCGTAAGGCTTTCCATGAAAACGGATTACAAAGCCTGTGGCAAAGTTGCCAAGCTTTGGCAAAGGGAACCTTAATCCTTTGCCTTCATCCTGTAAATCTCCACTGGCAAATACTACGGTTTCATTATCGATTTGCATTATTTTAAGCTATTAGGCTTCTGCCAACAGCCATTTACTCAAGCTGGCAAAAGCATCAAATTGTCGAATCGGATTGAAGTGTTGCCATTGTTCTGCTTTCTGGGCGCCATAAGTAACGCCAACAGATCTCACGCCGGCATTTTGCGCCATCTGTAAATCATAACTAGTATCACCTATCATTAAGGTACGGTCTGGAATAGTGACCAGCATATCCATTAATTCGTCCAACATTTGTGGGTGCGGCTTTGAAAAGCATTCATCTACCGTACGGGTGGAATGGAAATACTTCCCTAAACCACAATGCTCTAGTGCCAGATTTAGGCCACGCCTACCCTTGCCTGTAGCTACTGCTAATTTAAAGCCACGTTTACTTAGCTCAATAATCGTATCGGCAGCTCCAGTAAATAACGGGATTTCGCTCTCACCAGCATAATAATTCGCCGTGTATTGCGTAGCCAGCGCTTGGGCTTTTTCAGCTGGCAAGCTGCCATATAGCGCTTCAATCGATTCACGCAAGCCTAAGCCAATAATATTACTTGCGGCCTGGGGCGTTAATGCAGGCAAACCTACCTGCTCTGCGGCTTTCAAAATGGCATTAGTAATCATTGCTGTGGAATCTGCCAACGTACCGTCCCAATCCCACACGATTAAATCAAACTGCTTGGGCATGTTTATGTATTCTTTCTTTTCAATGCTGACTTTTGTATATGGAGGTTTACTTCTAAGACTCAAGCTTGGCAACAAACTTATTGAGTTCGGCAGGAAGCGGTGCTTTCAATACCAACTTATCACCTGTGAGAGGATGACGGATCTTGGTTTCGGATGAATGCAAAAACATGCGTTTTAAGCCGTGTTTCAATAAAGTCTTATTTACAGCAAAATCGCCATATTTATCGTCTCCAGCAATCGCAAAACCTAAATGTGACAATTGCACTCGGAGTTGGTGAGTACGTCCTGTAACAAGCTGTGCTTCCAGCATGGAAAAATCTCCCAATATCGGGTGTCGGTAGTTCTTAATCAGGCGGAATAAGGTCTCCGAATTTTGCCGTTCACCGTATTTGTCTTTGGAAGCGTCAATCACCACGTTCACACGCCGTTCCCCATTGGGTAAGACATACTTCTGTAGATCCAGCACCACACGCTTTTTCTGTTCTAGCCATTCACCATGGACCAACATGATGTAACGTTTATCGGTCTGGTTATTGCGAATTGCCTCATGTAAGGCAACTAACGCACTTCTTTTTTTTGCCAGCATTAGCACGCCTGAGGTTTCGCGATCCAGCCTGTGTACCAGCTCCAAGAATTTAGCTTTTGGCCGCTCTAAGCGTAACTGCTCAATCACACCGCGGCTGACACCACTGCCGCCGTGTACGGCAAACCCCGCAGGCTTATCAATTACCAGCATGGCGTCATCTTCAAATAGTATTGCTCCTTCAAACTGTGAGGTCTTCGGAGCCACTTGATCAGGCTTTTCAACAATTGTCGACTTTGTTGGCGGAATCCTCACCACATCGCCGATGCTAAGTCTGAAATCAGCATCGATACGTTTTTTGTTTACTCGCACTTCCCCACTACGCAAAATGCGGTATACATGGCTTTTAGGGACACCTTTTAGAGTTTTGGTCAGAAAGTTGTCTACACGTTGACCTTCACTTGCCTCATCTATGGTTAAGAATGCGGCGGCGGTTTCGCTTATTTTGGTAACTTTAATTACTTGATCTTGTGCTGTTAAATTGTTCATTCTTTGCTTAAATGGTTGATGTAGCCTATACTTTAGTTATTCTTAAGGTTTAACTACGTATTCCGAAGCTAAAACTTATTTAGAATACACTTAATACCCGCTAGTATCTTGTATCGAATACAACATATGGGTGAATCTAGGGTGTCTAAAAATTAAAAGTGACAACAAATACTTGGTTAATACCGCTCGCCATACAAAGTAGCGGTAAGTAAAATTTAGCGCTCAAGCCGCCGCAGACAAACAAACATAAAGCGCGACTTAAAGTGATAGTAATTTTCCTGATTGCCTTCAGGGCTGCTGGGAAATTAAGGTTTACTGAATATAGGATTTTAACGAATTTATGCCATTACTGGCGTGAATTTAATAATTAGTTTGCTTTAACGATAAAATAAACTTGCTTCATGATGGGTGTTGAATCCCATGAAACAATTGAATTAGGCCATGGCCAGATCGCTCGACCTGCTTTTAAACAGGCTGTTACAAAGTGATTTTTCTAACCCTAATTAAAGACGCGATTCGCGCCATACCGTTATTTTGCACATTAGTGCGTGTATGTATACTTACTACCCGCGCATTCAGTACCTTAGCGTCAGTTCCTGACAACTCTCACCTTAATTGCCCTTCTATGATACTTATCAAAAAAGTATCGCATCTGCCCGCCTTGCACAGCGCAGGAGCACACAATGAAACGCATGTTATTTAATGCAACGCAATCAGAAGAATTACGCGTTGCAATCGTCGATGGCCAAAAACTGATCGATCTCGATATTGAACACGCTGGGAAAGAACAGCGCAAAAGCAATATCTACAAAGGTGTTATTACCCGTATCGAACCTTCTTTAGAAGCCGCTTTTGTTGATTATGGACAAGACCGCCACGGCTTTTTACCATTTAAAGAAGTTGCGCGCAGCTACTATAAAGAAGGCGCCGATGGTCGTGCCCGCATTCAGGATGCATTGAAAGAAGGGCAAGAGCTCATTGTCCAAGTAGATAAAGATGAACGCGGCAACAAAGGAGCTGCGCTTACAACATTTATCTCATTGGCAGGTCGCTATTTAGTATTGATGCCGAATAACCCACGGGGCGGTGGAGTCTCACGCCGTATCGAAGGCGAAGAACGCGACGAATTACGTGACGTAATGGCACAGCTAGAAGTAGCTAAAGGCATGAGTATCATTGCCCGTACCGCCGGTATCGGCCGCAATGTGGAAGAGTTGCAATGGGACTTAAATTATCTAACGCAACTGTGGACAGCTATTGATGGCGCTTCAGCCATTCAGGCTGGTGCGTATTTAATCTACCAAGAAGGCAGTTTAGTGATTCGCGCGATTCGCGATTATTTTAGCTCCGACATCGGCGAGATCTTAATTGACACTCCTGACATCCATGAGCAAGCCGTTCAATTCATGAACCACGTGATGCCGGGTAACGTATCACGTGTGAAACTGTATCAAGATGAAATTCCTCTTTTCACGCGCTTCCAGATTGAACATCAGATCGAATCAGCCTTCTCACGAGAAGTGCGTTTGCCTTCTGGCGGCGCGATCGTGATTGATCATACTGAAGCATTGGTATCGGTAGACGTGAACTCAGGACGCGCGACGCGCGGTAGCGACATTGAACATACCGCATTCAACACCAATCTAGAAGCTGCGGAAGAAGTAGCTCGCCAATTGCGTTTGCGCGATTTGGGCGGTCTGGTGGTGATTGACTTTATTGACATGGAAAACCAACGCAACCAACGCGAAGTAGAAAATGCTTTACGTGATGCTTTACATGCAGACCGTGCACGCGTACAAACCGGCAAAATTTCACGCTTTGGGTTGCTTGAACTATCACGCCAGCGCTTACGTCCTAGCTTGGGCGAAACCAATCACATTCCTTGTCCGCGCTGTCATGGCACTGGACATATCCGCG
>JACDEP010000038.1:0-7091 GCA_013816325.1 Methylotenera sp. | reverse complement strand
TCGAATCTACTGCCTTACATATCTTGCGTATTACGCAAGAAGAGGCGATGAAAGACAATAGCGCTATCATCCAGGTGCAATTGCCGGTGGAAGCTGCAACGTTCTTGCTTAATGAAAAACGTGCTGATATCCACAAAATCGAACAACGTATGGGTGTTGAAGTCGTGCTGATCCCAAATATTCATATGGAAACGCCTAACTACAATATTGTGCGTATTCGCCATGATGATGTCACTGAAGATACTGCACGCGCGAGCTATAAAATGGTAGAACTGCCGGCTGAAACAACATATATTACCAATGCTGCCGAAGAAGCTAAGGCTGTCAGGCCTGAAGCGGCGGTTAAAGGCATTACGCCAGCAACTTCAGCACCAATTACTATTGAAAAACCGGCAGCCAAATTGGAAACCAAGCCTTCTCTGATTTCCAGAATTAAAAGCTGGTTTAGTACACCTGCTGAAAAAATTGAAATCAAAAAAACCGAGGAAACACCTCGCGATAACAACCGGAACCGCAACCGCAATACCCGCAACCGTAACGAACGTAATCGTAATGAGCGAGGTGATAAGACTGCGACTACAAACCCAAATGCAAATCGTGGTAACGAGGCAAAGAACCTGACACAGGGCCAGCAACAGAAACAGCAGCAGCCTCGCAATGAACTGCCACGTGATAATATTCCTAAAAACGAGCAAAATCGTAATGAGCCGAATCAATCTATCAATTCGGTAGCAAATACTGCTGCTACAACGGCCACACCTGTTGAAGGTACTACTGAGCAACGTGCTGAGCGTAGTAGTCGTCGCAACCGTAACAATCGCCGTGGACGTCGTGATCGTGATGACACTACAACACGCGAAACAACTCGTCCGTTTGTACCTAATGAAGAAATCAGCGAACAATCAACATCAGCAAGTGACGTGCCTGCGGTTGCCTCTGAAAAACAGAACAAACAAAAACAAGCCATAGCTAAATCAGCCAATACAAATGTGGCAGCTGAGAATATGACGGAATCACAACCCGCTATTGAATCAGATGCTCCAAAAGCAAAAGCTGACAAAAAATCTAAATCAGCTAAACCTGCGGCAGCTGAATCAACTGTTAAAGAAGACATGACTTCAATGGCAGGTGAAACAGCGAGTGATCATGTAAAAGCTGATAAAAAGCGTCCTACGCGTTCGCGCAAGCCAAAAGCCGAAAGCAAGCCGATGGATTTAGCCGCAATGGGTTTACAGTTGGTTGAAACAAAAGCCGATACACCTAAGGCAACAGCCCCGGTTGAAGCTGATAAACCAAAGACACCACGTAAGCCAGCTGCCTGGCAGAAAAAAACCAAAGAAAATGCCGCTGCAGAACCTTTGGTAATGGTGGAAACGCAAAATAAATAATTGCTGTATCGTTTAATAAAAAGCCCTGAGTTCCAGGGCTTTTTTTATGGCTTTGAGGTTCTACTACAGCCTACAACCATTAGAGTTCGAATTGGAGTACCTTGAACTTTAAGATTATGATTTGTGCTGATTCAGGCTTTGAAATATTGCACTAGCATATACCCTAAACTAGCCATGAATAAAGCGCCGAAAACATGACTACAAGTATGAATCGCTGCCCAGCAATACTCCTGTTTTTGCAATAGAATAAGGCTTTCACCGGTAAAAGCGGAGAAAGTCGTTAGGCCTCCTAAAAAGCCAGTGGTAATAAATAGGCGTACACTAGAATTGTCCAAATTACCTAAGCCAATGAACCCCAGTGTAACTCCTACTAATAGGCCACCGCTTAAATTGGCTATTAATGTGCCAATCGGTAGATTGGTTAATAAGTGATTAAAAAGTATACTGAGAGTCCAACGAATCCACGCACCTAAGGTAGCGCCTAAAGCAATAGCGAAGGCATTTGTAATATTCAATAGATTGTTCATAAGGAAAATATCGTATTCATATAGTAAAATTAGTTTTTATACTAGTAATCTAAACCATCACAGGTTTAAGGCTCTCAAACTTTAAACTAAAATGTGATGTCAATGAAAGCCTTATTTGCAATGAAAGTACTTTTCGTAAGTCCTGAGGTCTTCCCACTCATCAAAACCGGCGGTTTAGCAGATGTAAGCGGCTCGTTACCTTCAGCATTAACTCATCTTGGTGTGGATATTCGCATCCTGGTGCCTGGCTATCCATCTGTATTACATCAGTTATTAGAGCTTAAAAGCGTTGCAACGATTACTGGCTTGCCAATGATCGATGCACCTGTGCAGCTTTTACAAGGCATCATTAAGGAAACACAGGTTAAAGTAATCGTAATAAAAGCCGCAAGCTTATATGAGCGTGCCGGCAGCCCTTATATTGACGCACAAGGAATAGACTGGCCGGACAACCCGATAAGATTTAGCGTCTTATCTAAGGTAGCGGCTATTTTAAGTAGCGATAAATCCCCTCTTATTAATTGGCTACCTGATATTGTGCATTGCAATGACTGGCAAACTGGCTTGACACCTGCTTATATGAAGCTGACAGAAAACTCGACTGCGAGCTCCATTTTAAGCTTACACAATATGGCATTCCAAGGCATTTTTTCTGCCGAATGGGCTACAAAATTAGGCTTGCCGTCTGAACATTTTAGAGTGGATGGCTTTGAATATTACGATCAGCTCTCTTTTTTAAAAGCCGGAATTTTTTACGCAGACTCACTTTCTACCGTCAGTCGCAGTTACGCTTTAGAGATCCAAACAGAAGAGTTCGGTTTTGGTTTAGAAGGCTTGCTGGCAGAACGTGGTGAGGAGATTCACGGCATCCTAAATGGAATTGAGATGGATGAATGGAACCCTGCAAGCGATCCATACCTTATTAAAAAATATAGCGCCACCCGCATAGCTGGAAAAAAAGAAGTAAAAAAAGCGCTACAAAAGGAATTAGGGTTGAATAATGATGCGAATGCACCATTGTTGGGCATCGTTAGCCGCCTTACTTATCAAAAAGGCCTGGATTTATTATTACCCAATATCCAGCGCTTAATCGATGAAGGTTGTCAATTTGCACTGTTAGGTAGCGGTGAAAGCAGTCTAGAGGCTGCTTTCAGCATTTTTTCTCATGATAACCCGGGCAAAATGAGTGTAACCATCGGCTACAATGAGCCACTTTCCCACCAGATTATGGCGGGTTGCGACATGTTTATCATGCCTTCACGTTTTGAGCCATGTGGATTAAATCAGATGTATGGGCTAGCCTATGGCACCTTACCTATTGTGAATGCTACTGGAGGTCTTGCAGACTCAGTCATTGATACTGGCGTAGCAACTCTTAAAAACAAGACCGCCAATGGCTTTGTAATGGCTGAGGCAAGTAGCGGCGCGCTTCTAGCGGTGATTAAGCGTGCCCTTGATATTTATCGGGAGGACCCGAAAGGGTGGCGTAAAATACAACGGAACGGAATGTTACAGAATTTGAGCTGGGATCATAGCGCCCAAGAATACTTGGATTTGTATACCAAAACTATTGAAACTCGCAAAATATAAGAAATAAAATAAAGGGATGGAAACTTGGCACGGCAAATGCTTAATAAATATTAAGCTTCTCCAAAGCTAGTTACTCCTCCCTCTGGGCGTCTTTTTAGACGCCCCTTTTTTTGCATTTAATTGTATCCATATTCAATGCTTATTTTATGATGAAATGTTCACGATAGTATTTTAATTCATCTATGGATTCATAGATGTCGGCTAAGGCTTCGTGCCTACTCGCTTTTTTAAACCCTGAGTGAATCTCAGGTTTCCAGCGTCTTGCTAACTCCTTGAATACGCTCACATCTAAGTTACGGTAATGGAAAAAACTTTCTAGTTCTGGCATGTAACGTGCCATAAACCGTCGATCCTGACAGATGGAATTTCCGCACATGGGTGATTTGCCAGCAGGTACAAATTCTTTCAAAAAAGTAATCATTTGCACAGTTGCATCTGCTTCATTTAAGGTTGACGATTTTACTTTTTCAATCAAGCCAGAGCGTCCGTGAGTACCCTTATTCCAAGCATCCATACCATCAAGGACCGCATCAGTCTGGTGCACTACCAATACTGGTGATTCTCCAAGTACATTTAACTCAGCATCTGTGACTACCGCTGCAAGCTCTAGGATACGGTCAGAGTCCGGCAACAAACCGCTCATTTCCATATCCAACCAAATTAAATTATTTTGATTACTGCTGCTATTCGTACCATTGTTTGTAGCGACCATCATGATTTCCATTAAAATAAGGGATATTGTGCGAACGTGGTGAACCAACACCAACGAAATGCTTCACAATCCATATATTAACTTAATTCACTATTTGAAACTTGACCCGATCAAATAGCACGATACTTTCCCAACGATAATAATGAGTACAACATGTCTTCAGCGCTTACCCTTATTTTTACAGCTTTACTCGTCACCACAACCGGCATCAGGATATGGTTAGGGCGTAGGCATATCGCTTATGTACAAAGGCATCGTAACCAAGTTCCAGCTGCTTTTAACGGTAATATTACTCTCGATTCTCATCAAAAGGCTGCAGATTACTCTGCAACCAAGACTAAGCTAGTGATTATCGAGGCGGTAGTGCAAGCGCTACTATTAGCTGTACTTACATTGGGTGGTGGCTTGCAATGGATTGATAGCATCTGGAGCGAGTTTTTAGTAAGCCAATCTATTATCCGTGGAGCATTAGTCATCTGTAGCGCATTATTAGTGAGCAGTTTGATGGATTTACCTTTTGAATACTATAAAACGTTTGTCATAGACGAAAAGTTCGGCTTTAACAAAATGACCCGAGCTATGTTTTTTATTGATTTATTCAAACACAGCCTAGTAGGCTTGGCGTTAGGCGCACCACTCCTATTTGCCGCGTTGTGGCTCATGCAAAGCACCGGCCAATACTGGTGGTTATATTTATGGATAGTATGGAGTGTCTTTAACTTAGTGATGCTAGCGCTCTATCCTACTTTCATTGCACCGCTTTTTAATAAATTTTCACCATTGACCGATGAAAGCCTGAAACAACGCATTGAAATGCTTTTAACCAAATGCGGGTTTAAATCCCAAGGCCTTTTTGTAATGGATGGCTCAGCACGTAGTAGCCATGGCAATGCCTATTTTACTGGCTTCGGCGCATCTAAACGTGTTGTGTTTTTCGACACCTTGCTTGACAGGTTGAATGCTGACGAGATTGAAGCGGTATTAGCCCACGAACTCGGGCATTTTAAGCATCACCATGTCATCAAACGTATTGCACTGATGTTTGCTGTAAGCTTTATAGGACTTGCACTGCTAGGCTGGCTAATTGATCAGCCTTGGTTTTATGCTGGCCTAGGTGTGGACATTATGAGTAACTATATGGCACTTATATTGTTCCTTTTGGTTTCCCCGGTATTTTTATTTTTATTACGCCCTATTATGGCAAGCTACTCTCGTAAGAACGAGTTTGAAGCAGATGACTACGCTGCCAAGCATGCCAATCCAAAATATCTGGTTGAAGCGCTGGTTAAATTATACCGTGATAATGCTTCAACCCTTACGCCCGATCCATTGCATTCGGCTTTTTATGACTCACATCCACCAGCAAGTATTAGGATTTCTAAATTAGCGGCGTATACTCATTAGTTCTAAATTCAGCCCGGTTGCTTGTTTTTAATCAATATTTTATATTCGATATAATTCAACTTAAAATTTGGATAGATAAAATGAAAACGCTTTTTTTTACATGTTTGTTGGTGGTAAGTACCTGGGCGACCGCACAACCTTTTGCTAGTGCTGACGCAACAGCAGGTAAAGCCTTAGTTGATAAACATTGCATCAATTGCCACACGGAAAATTTTGGTGGCGATGGCTCAGGCATCTACACGCGTGAATACCGCAAAGTAAAAACATCCAAAGGCTTAGTTGCCCAAATACGTAATTGCAATACGATGTTAGGCCTTAAATGGTTTGAAGATGAAGAACTAAATGTGGCAAGCTACCTGAATAAAACCTATTACAAATTTACTGAATAATTCTTTTGCTCAATCAAAACCCCGCACTAGCTTCTACCCTGGATGAACATACACATAATAAAAATGCCCTTGTGCAAGGGGTAGTCGTTGCTGCTTTTGGCAAACGTTTCCAAGTTGAATTAGCTGATAAAAAACGCATTAGCTGTGTGACGCGTGGCAAAAAAACTGACATCGCTTGTGGAGATGCAGTAAATATTCGGCTCACCGATAAACATGAAGGTGTTATAGAAACTACGTTGCCCAGGAACTCGCTGCTCTACCGCAGCAATGCCTTCAAAAGCAAGATGCTAGCGGCTAATGTCACGCAAATCATCATTGTACTAGCTACTCAACCTAGCTTCTATGAAGCCTTATTGAATCGTTGCCTGATTGCAGCAGAAGCAGCCAATATCAAACCTATCGTCGTATTGAATAAATGCGACTTGGCGGATAACGACGAGGCTCAGAAGAAATTAGCGCTGTATACCTCGCTGGGCTATCAGGTACTACCGCTTTCAGCGAAAGAGAATGTGTCAACGCTAAGGCCATTTTTGCAGGGGCACTCAAGCATACTTGTAGGCCAATCCGGTATGGGGAAATCCACCATAATCAATGCCCTGCTGCCTAATGAAGCTGTACGTACCCAAGAAGTTAGCCTTGTATTAGATAGCGGCAAACATACAACTACGGCGGCACATTTATATCACCTAGATGAACACAGTCAACTTATTGACTCACCAGGATTACAAGAGTTTGGCTTGCATCACCTAAGCACGGATGAACTTGAACATGCATTTATTGAATTCAGGCCATTTTTAGGTAAATGCAGATTTAACAATTGCAAGCACTTGCAAGAACCGGATTGTTCCATTACAACAGCAGTTGCCGCAAGGCATGTAACGCCCGAAAGGTTTGCTATTTATAAGATGCTACGCACAGAAATAACACCGGATGGTAGGCAGTATTGATTTGAATCAAGAATATAGCGAAAAATACTCTAACCAGCATTCAGATTAATTCAAGCGCACTCAATTCGCTCGATTACATTCACACCTCTCACCTTAAACTCATATCAAGCTAATGACTGCTGACAGGTAGTCAG
>JACDEP010000163.1 GCA_013816325.1 Methylotenera sp. | reverse complement strand
GCCGTGTTCCGGTCATTGCCGGTACAGGCGCAAATTCCACAAGTGAAGCGATTACCCTGACCAAAAAAGCCAAGGAACTAGGCGCTAATGGTTGCTTACTAGTAGCGCCTTATTACAATAAACCTACACAAGAGGGTTTGTACCAGCATTTCAAAGCGATTGCCGACGCAGTTGATATTCCGCAGATTTTATACAACGTACCGGGCAGAACTGGCTGTGACATCAGTAATGACACGGCCATACGTTTGGCTGAACATAAAAACATCGTCGGTATTAAAGACGCAACGGGCGGCATAGAACGTGGAACGGATTTATTATTGCGCGCACCCGAAAACTTTTCGGTATTAAGCGGCGATGATGCTACTGGCATGTCACTGATGTTATTAGGGGCCAAAGGTGTAATTTCCGTGACGGCCAACGTGGCACCAAAACTCATGCATGAAATGTGTGTGGCGGCCATCGCTGGTAACGCTATTTTAGCCCGTGAAATCAATGCAAAAGTATTCGCATTGCATCAAAAGCTATTTGTTGAAGCAAATCCGATTCCTGTGAAATGGGTATTGGCACAAATGGGTTTGATTAAAACCGGTATTCGCTTACCAATGGTAAATTTATCTGCGCAATATCACGATGTATTGCGTAATGCCTGCAAACCAGCGCAGATTCTGTGAATTGTTAAAGAATTTTATTAAAGAGGCCTGCATGATACAAGCTAATACCAAGCCAACAACCCGTAAACATACTGGCATCAAGCGCATCGGTATCCCCATGCTGCTGCTGGCTAGCCTAGTGGGTTGTGACTCTATCCCGTTCATTGATAGTAAACCGGATTACAAAGGTGCTGGTCGTTCACGCCCATTGGAAGTGCCACCGGACTTGACCTCTAGCCCTTCGAGTGACGCGTATTCAATACCAGGCAGCACTAGTTATTCTAGCTATAGCCAGGCGCAAGAGGGCCAGGAAGCTGCCGCAGAAAAAATATTGACCGCACCTGAAGGTGTAAAGCTTGTTAAAGCTGGTGCCCAGCAGTGGCTGGTAGTTGATGCGCCAGCGGAAAAAATCTGGCCGGTGATTCGTGATTTCTGGGTAGACCAGGGTTTTGCCGTGCGTGTGGAGAATCCGCAGACGGGCGTTATGGAAACAGAGTGGATTGAGTCAGATGCCATTCAAAAAGATACTTCCGGCAATTCGTTAAACAAATTTGATAAATGGCTCGATAAGCTCTCCGGTTTTGCCGATAGAAAAAAATTCCGCACACGTTTAGACCGCGGGGAAGCACCGAATACCACGGAAATCTATATGACACACCACTCGGTAAATGGTGCGCCGGATGATGGTAAAAATAGAGTGCAAACTAATATAGGCGAAATCGAAACAGGTTACAAAGCCGATGCGAAATCAACCGTGGAATTAGATGCCAGGGACGCTGAGTTAGATACGGAATTGCTGCGTCGTCTCATGGTGAAACTAGGCATTGAAGAGCAACGTTCTAAATCCATTATTGCGCAAGCTGCAGTAGTGAAACGTGCTGATGTGGTAAAAGAAGCTGACGGTAGCGCGAAGTTGTTGCTGAATGACCCGTTTGACCGTGCATGGCGCCGTGTAGGACTGGCGCTCGACAGGATCGGGTTTGTGATCGAAGACAAGGACCGCTCCACTGGCCTATTCTTTGTTCGCTATGCAGATGTTGATATAGATGACACCCCGAAAAAGAAAAAAGGCTTGTTTGAAACTTTGAAATTCTGGGGTGATGACGATAAAAAAGATGCTGCCGTAGCCGAACCGAAAAAAGATAAAAGCATGGTAGAGAAGCTGAAGTTTTGGGGTTCTGACGATAAAAAAGTTGATCCGACCAAACAATATCGCATTAAAGTTGCAGATGGTGATAGCGGCAATGCAGTGGTTACTGTGATTGATACAGAAGGCAATAGAGTACGTACCACCACTGCGAACCGTATTGTGGCCTTGATCTACGAACAGCTGAAATAATCCAAATTTACTAAGGTAGTAAATCCGTGGGCTGGAATATCTCAGCCCACAAAGTAAGGGAATACTCTATGCGTTTTGCATCACTAGGGAGTGGTAGTGCTGGTAATGCCCTAGTGGTGGAGTTGCATCATACTAGGTTGATGCTGGATTGCGGGTTCAGCATCAAGGAAACAGTCAGCCGACTTGCTCGGCTCCACCTCGCGCCAAGTGACATCTCTGGTATTGTCGTCACGCATGAGCATGATGACCATGCTGGCGGCGTATTCAAGTTTGCAGCAAAACATCAAATACCCGTTTGGCTTACTTACGGTACGCTCAAAATGGTATCGCGGTATATGCCAATCAAGCATGACTTACAACTCAATGTAATAGACAGCCATTGTGCTTTTGCTGTGGCTGATATTGAGGTGCAGCCTTATCCCGTGCCGCATGACGCTCGTGAGCCTATCCAATGTATATTTTCCGATGGTGCCCGTAAGTTTGGCGTGTTAACCGACGTGGGACGTTCTACTTTGCACATAGAGCAGCGCTTAAGCGGCTGTGATGCGCTATTGCTAGAATGTAATCATGACGCTGGTATGCTACAGACCGGGCCTTATAGCTGGTCCCTAAAAAAGCGCGTGGGTGGCGACTTAGGGCATCTTGAGAATAATGATTCTGCAAATTTATTAGCGAAGTTAGATAATAGTAAATTGCAGCACATCCTGGCTGCCCATTTAAGCGCTAAGAATAATACACCGCAACTGGCTAGGGCCGCGTTAGGCAAGGTATTGAACTGTGAGCACGATTGGGTCGGTATTGCAGATCAAACACAGGGTTCTGATTGGCGTACCGTGAATTAGTAGACGTTTAAAGCTAGGAAGTACCGCATAACTTGCAAGCAGTAAAAAAGCCGACCTAGGTCGGCTTTTTTACTTCTGAGAGATGCTAATTACTTAGGAGCATCAGTTGTTGCTGGAGCACCATCTGGAGCTGGTGTAGCAGCTTCTGGAGCTGGTGTAGCTTCTGCAGGAGCGGCTTCCATTGGAGCAGCTGGTGCAGCTTCTGTAGCAGCAGGTGGAGTTACTTCAACAGTAGTGCTTTCTTCTTTTTTACCACAAGCAGTAATAGTAAGTGCTAATAATGCAGCTAACAGGATAGAACGTGTCATTTTTTATTCCTTAAGAGTTTAACTAGTTAAAAAACCTTTTCGATAACCGCATTAAGATACCTCTACTTAAGTAGTTTACCTAGTCTGCTATACCGAGTGGCTCAAATTTTACCAGTAATTAAAAAAAAAACTACTATTTTTATTGACTGGCAGGGCAATCTTAATAAAACAGCTATTTTTGCTTAAAAATATATGAATTCTTTAATCTACACGGATTGATAGCTGGTTATATTGCGACTGGCTACTACTTTGCCTACTTAAAATCGCACGGCTGACGTCATCTTTCTGCTGCATGATGCCACCGATATCGACCCATTCGCCTTTGTTGACACGGACCACTGTGGAAAGTTCTTCAAAATCAATAAAGCCAGCTTGGTTCAACTTTGCGATTCTTGGGGTGATTTCAAGTTCCACCTGGTTGCCTATGCTGCGTGGACGCACCGCAAAACCTGTGGAGACATCCACAAAATCCGTGGTGCGTTGCACGCTGGTATAACGATGCGTCAAAGTCACCCACTCTTGGGTAAATGGTACGGCTTGCCCAACGCGAATAAATGCGCGTTCGCCATCGGCGGTATTAATAAATTGGTTACTGCTGTTATTGGATGTCGTCTGGCTATCATCTATGCCAATTTGCACCCCTTCTTTGGTGTTTTGTGGGGACCGGGAAGTACCAATCTCCACGTTACCAAAGCGTTTCTTACCCTGAACAGAAATATCCCGGTTTTGCGATTGCAAGGTGTTCTGATGGCTTACGGTAATTCTCAAGTTCTGCCGTTCCACGTCCAGAGTGGCTACTAACCGCTCTATCTCGGCCATTCGTTCTGGTGTAGTACGGATGATTAACTGATTTTGTATGCCTGTCGCCGTGCCCTCAGTACCTACCATGGGTTGGATGGTTGGCAGTAGATCTTCGGCAAATCTATGCTGCAACGTGATAATCTTGAACTCACCAGCTGCCATGATGGGAGGGCTGATCAACATTGTTAATAACAAAATCCATGCCAAAAAAAAAGTTTTCATCGTTTTATCCTAGTTTCTATTCAATCTACAACCCTGGTTGCGTGACTCCACAACATCCTGTGTAGCCTCAAGAAGTTCTTCAAACCGGGTATTGAGCTGCTCTACAGTTTCCAAGTCATCTAGGGCATATTTAAAGCGCGCCTGGTTTATGTGGATGCGCTTAATATAATGCTGGCCGTCAGCCAGGATGAAGCAATCTTTAGCGTGTTTAGCAGTATCATTGGTTTCATATACCGTCATCTTATGGCCGTATGCAGTAAGCAAGTTGAAAAGCCGTGGGCAACTATTCCTAAAAAAGCTAGTATGCTGCAACACTATGGTCAGGCGGCTATTGATGTTTTGGGCTAAAAATGCTAGCAAAAGGTCATATTTTTGTAGGCTAGCAA
>JACDEP010000037.1:4160-15086 GCA_013816325.1 Methylotenera sp. | reverse complement strand
CTTGACCACACGCCTTTCTATGCAGAGTCAGGCGGTCAGATTGGCGATTCTGGCGAACTCAAAGGTTCAGGTGGTATTTTTGCAGTGGAAGATACACAAAAAATCCAAGCTGCCGTATTTGGTCATCACGGCAAATTAAAAACCGGTTCGCTCAAGGTTGGCGAAGAACTCACTGCCAAGGTAGACCTGCATGCCCGCGCCAACACCATGCGCAACCACTCTGCTACGCATCTCATGCATAAAGCCTTGCGTGAAGTGCTAGGTGAGCATGTACAACAAAAAGGCTCACTGGTTGATACAGAAAAAACCCGTTTTGACTTTGTGCATAACGCAGCAATGACAGATGAGCAGATTTTAAAAGTTGAGCAACTCGTCAATGCTGAAATCCTAGCCAACATCGCTACGCAAGCACGCGTGATGGATATTGAGTCTGCACAGAAAACCGGCGCTATGATGTTGTTCGGTGAAAAATACGGTGATGAAGTCCGCGTACTAGATATCGGTAGCAGCCGCGAGCTTTGCGGTGGTACACATGTTAGCCGCACGGGTGATATCGGCCTATTCAAGATTTTAAGCGAATCCGGCGTTGCCGCTGGTATTCGCCGCATAGAGGCCACTACTGGCGAAGGCGCACTTAAGCTTATACAATCGCAACAGACATTATTAAATCTTGCTGCTAGCGAACTTAAAGCCCCGCTACAAGAACTGCCATTTAAAATCAGTCAGATCCTCGACAATGTTAAATCGCTGGAAAAAGAACTGGCACGCCTTAAATCAAAACTGGCTTCATCGCAAGGCGACGATTTAGCCACTCAGGCTATTGAGATAGGCGGCTTCAAAGTATTGGCTGCGACGCTTGATGGTGCGGACGCAAATGCCCTGCGCGAAACCATGGATAAACTTAAAGCTAAACTAAAATCAGCCATCATTGTTTTGGCAACAACGAGCGATGGTAGAGTAAGCTTGGCTGCCGGTGTTACTGCTGATCTAATTGCAAAAGTAAAAGCCGGCGACTTGGTTAACCATGTTGCCAGCCAAGTAGGTGGTAAAGGCGGCGGAAAGCCAGATATGGCGATGGCTGGCGGCACCGATGCCAGCCAATTACCAACAGCACTGGCCAGCGTAAAAGACTGGGTTAGTGCGAAACTAGTTAATTAATACATTGAAGCAAGATTTAATCATTAAACTGGACAAATAAAGAGTTCAAAATGGCGTTGATTGTACAAAAATATGGTGGCACCTCAGTAGCGAACCCTGAACGGATACGCAATGTCGCCAGGCGTGTAGCACGTTATAAAGCGATGGGGCATCAAATCGTTGTGGTCGTTTCTGCGATGTCTGGTGAAACTAACCGCCTGATTAACTTAGCAAAAGAGCTGATGGAAGACCCAGACCCGCGCGAATTGGACATGATGGTTTCAACCGGCGAGCAAGTCACTATCGGCATGACAGCCCTGGCATTGATCGAGCTTGGCATCAAAGCTAAGAGCTACACAGGCGCTCAAGTAAAGATTCTCACTGACGATGCTCATACCAAAGCACGCATCCTGAATATTGACCAGAATAACTTGAAAGCTGATTTAAATGCCGGTTATGTCTGTGTGGTTGCGGGCTTCCAGGGTGTAGACCAAAATGGCAACATCACAACATTAGGCCGCGGCGGCTCCGATACCACAGGGGTAGCGCTTGCAGCGGCCCTTGGCGCCGACGAATGCCAGATTTACACCGATGTAGATGGTGTTTACACGACTGACCCTCGAGTAGTACCTGAAGCACGCCGCTTGAAATCGATAACCTTTGAAGAGATGTTAGAGCTCGCTTCTCAAGGCTCAAAAGTCCTGCAAATCCGCTCGGTGGAATTTGCTGGTAAATACAAAGTTAAGTTACGTGTGCTCTCCAGCTTTGAAGAAGAAGGCGATGGCACATTAATAACGTTTGAAGAAGATGGTAAGGAAAACGACATGGAAGAACCAATTATCTCGGGCATCGCATTCAATCGCGACGAAGCCAAAGTAACCGTACTGGGCGTGCCAGATCGCCCGGGTATTGCCTACCAGATTTTAGGACCGATTGCCGACGCGAATATCGATGTTGACATGATCATCCAGAACGTAGGTGCTGATGGCACGACTGACTTCACTTTTACCGTACACAAAAATGAATTGAACAAGGCATTGTCAATATTGAAAGACAAAGTGCAAAATCATATCAGTGCGCGTGAAATCAAAGGAGACGATAAAATTGCCAAAGTATCTGTTGTCGGCGTAGGGATGCGTTCCCATGTGGGCATCGCCAGCCAGATGTTCCGTACACTGGCTGAAGAAGGCATCAATATTCAGATGATTTCAACATCAGAAATCAAGATTGCAGTTGTGATTGACGAAAAATACATGGAGCTCGCAGTACGTGTGTTGCACAAAGCTTTTGAACTAGAAGAAGCCTAAAGTCCACTTGCAATATAAACTCTAAGTTGTAATATTTGTTCGTTGTTTGATGATTGATTTTTAAGGGTGTTTCGCGTATTATCGCGCCCTCACAAGCAACATTAGTGTAGCGAAGTTGAAGTAAACGGAGAGCTGGCCGAGTGGTCGAAGGCACTTCCCTGCTAAGGAAGCATACGGGCTTAAATCTGTATCGAGGGTTCGAATCCCTCGCTCTCCGCCAGTAAGAGAGTCTGTAAAAGGAACTTTCTCCTTTTAGAAATAAGCCGCATCGCTTATAATGCTGTCTTAGTAATTAGTAGTAACAATGCGCCCGTAGCTCAGCTGGATAGAGTACTTGGCTACGAACCAAGGGGTCAGGAGTTCGAATCTCTTCGGGCGCACCAATCAGGTATAGAAGTGGGCACTTGTTTCAGGTGACCCACTTTTATTTCGCCTAAAGCTGCTGCATGGCAATCGCTTTGTAGCTCCCACTGATAATTGCGGTCTTATCCTTCACGATGATTTTATCTATGAACAGGCTTAAGTAGCTTTTGGCGTGTTTAGCCAGAAGTTTAGTTTTAAGTGACTGTGCAAAGGTTTCAATCTGACTTGCCTTGATGTGTTCAATCGGTAAGAAGATTGACGTCTTAACGTTGCTAATTCAATCAATAGCGCATCTCGCGCGGACTTGTTTTTAGATTTGGTATGGATTGTCTTTCCGCCACTACTTTCTGATAAGTTTTTTCATACAGTTGAACCGCCAGCATTGCCTCTCGAAATTACTTCAAGGTGGTTAAACGGTCTATCTACAAAGGGATTTATAATATGTAGTATCAGTAGATGGGACTAAACCATTTGGTGAGAATAGAAAAAAGAAATTAACGCTAGAGGATATTATTAAGTTTTGTGACAATACGCTTGCGTTTCAATGCTCTCTATTTTTGGGAGCCCAGCAAAGTTTTTATTTGTAGATGAGTCCTTAATTGGAATAGATTCAACTTTTAAGCTATTTCAAAAAGCTTTGAAGTATGGTCTTCCAGACCCGTTATCAATTTCAATTTATGAAAAAGGGTAGTGATTGATGCGTTGCGATTAGAGTTCGTAACGGGTTAATTGCTCAAGGTTACCAAGACCCATTCTGGACAGACTCGGCAGAGTTATCGTTTTGAGTTAGAGGAAGTTTTTAAGGATTATCCAAGTTATTTTCAGACAGTTTTAGACTCCCTTTAATCAAATGGATTTATGGTAAATAAAATGCCTTATTTATTATGCTTTGAAACTTAATTACTTCTTCGTCGCTTAACCATTCAAAGTGAGATTGTTTTTTTGATTTAGATAGTAAGTAGTTATTTTGATGTACCACTCTAACAAATAGATCTAATGAATGTGGTGGCCAATCAAATAGAGCATTAAGTTGGCTTCTTGCTTTATCAAAGCCAATTAAGAATGCGATTTCGTTTTGGAGACCATTTTCTACGGTATTTTCAAGTGATTTATATAGGAATGATGCTTGCTCAGTCGCATCGAAGTATTTGAAAAACACTGCGTCATTGCCTGTGGCAGGGGTCTGTGGTACATCTGGATCATAAACTGTTCTTGCGACTAATGGTTTAGAGAAAAACTCTAGCACCTCCACATATTCATCAAGGTTTGCAAGAATCACTGCTGAAACTGGTAGAACAATGCCTTTTGGCGTGAAGTCAGCTGCAGAAAGTATTTCATGTATTAAATAGCGATGTAACCGACCATTGCCATCCATGAACGGGTGAATAAATACAAAGCCAAACGCCAAACATGCCGCCATGATGACAGCATCTATACTTTGATTGTTTTCACGAAAGTCTTCCGCTTGCTGAACCAACCCTCCCATAAGATCACGTACGTCTTCTGGGCGTACGGGCACTAAGCTAATTTTCTTAAGGTAACCTTTATCGTCGCCAATCCAGTTTTGCTGGGTACGATATGCAACATCTTGGAATCTGGGATCTAATACCGCGTTTTGTAATTCTACAAAGCGGTCTTCTGATAACGGCGTGCCTGTTTCTGTTTCCCTTAGTAAATCTGCAAATCTTTGTGCTCTATCTGGACTTGGTTTTTCACGTTCAACTTCAAAGGATGATTGCGTTTCCTTTAAGTATAAGTAGGCTGCTGCACGCCGTAGTAAATCAGCGTCGTATTTTTCTAAAGTTTCTTGCGTACGCAGTTTAAGGTCTTTTTTAACAATCTCTTTTAAAAATGAAGTTTTTGTGACTAGAGGACAAAACTGCTGATTACCAGGTAAGTTGTTGAGGACTCTAAACTTTTGGTTTTTCTTGCCACCAGATATAGAAAACTGTAATTTTTCATCAAGTAAAGGTATATATGAAGCCTTTGCTGATACATTTGAGTCTAGCGTGTCATTTGTTAACCACTCATATAAAAACGCTGTTTGCCTTGCATATTTTGATTCTGATTGTTGGTTAAGCCAATTTTGTATTTGTTCTTTAACATTTTCCTGAAATAGAAAATGTAGCACTTGTAAGTTAACTCCCTCGTAACGTAAGGCAAATTGTAAATCATCAGACAAATTATCTTCTGGTCTGTATTTCGGTTCAAATTTCAAAATACCTTCTGAATCAACTCTACCCTTAACAGACGTATCGATAACTGCTTTACGTGTTGGTGAAATACAAGCAAGGTTGAACTTATTTATTAATCTAGCATAACCCACTGATTTTATAGCCACTACATCCCCCGAAAAAAATGCCGCGAAATCTGAAAAATAACCGTGTTTGTGTCTATTATACGAAAAATATCCGCGCGGTCAATATTCTCTGCCATATCTATATATGCGGCAAATTTTCTTAATTTGCGGCTATTTTTCGGAAATCACTGATGATGGTATAACGACTGAATTGCGTATGCACAGCACGTATTTGTGTGAGTACAACTGATTAGCTTGTGTACACTGCTAGGTCTACGGCTCGCACAAGCGTAATAGCCGCTATGCGAGACTTGTAGCACACGACATAAGTTAACACACCCATCGGCTTTGTTGTTGAATAAAGGCGTACTTCACTTGAGCTTGCTAATGGGTTTGCTCGTAGGTTTGATTTCTTCCCCTACCTTGGTGAAATACGCTTCGACTTTTTTAATATGTCATACTCTTCGTGATGCATTTAAGCTCACGTTTAAGTCGTGTGTTCTCGGCTTTAAGTGGGTTGTGTGGTTTGCCTAGTTTGTTGTGGCCTGGGCCGCTAAACGCAGCTTCAATATCACCGCCATGGGCGCTTAGCGTTTCTGCCCATTTGTATAGCAGGTTACGCCTGATGTCGAGCTCAAGCGCTAACTGTGTGGCGGGCTTTTAAAAAGTGTCCGTTGAAGTAGGGTTAGCTCACTTCGATCCCATTATTGTTGCGCCATTATTGTTGCGTTAACATAATCAATGGAGTCTGAGCTTACAAAAAATGCTGAGGTAAAGCGGGCTGTTTTTGTCCAACAATCTGCGTGCCCGTAGTATTCTCACTCATGTCATTCATCTCTCCGGTAGCCATAACTTAAGAGTGGTTTGCGCCAGGCCTTATTTACTCTTCTTGTGAGCCCATACTGCAGCTTCAAGTCGGCTGGTTAATTTCAACTTGCTGAGCAGGTGTTTGATATGTACCTTGACAGTTGTATCGCTGATACCCAAAGCCCTGGCTATTGTTTTGTTGTTAAGGCCTTGAGCCAGACATTCAAGAATCTCTCTCTCACGCTCTGTCAGCGATATCTCCCCTTCACTTCTACTAAGCGTAGGGTGGATAAGCGCATTTTTGAGAATTTCTGTCAGGCTTTCCTGCAACACAGTGACACCAGACATAGCTTTTTTTAGGTTCGCACACAGGTCCTCAGGTTCCATGTCTTTAAGCAAATACCCATCAGCGCCTGCACGCAACGCTTCCAGCAAATCAACTTCGGCATCTGATACGGTAAGCACAATACATTTTGACTCAAGCTTAGCTTCTTTAATGTGAGTAAGGGTCTGGATACCATCCATGCCCTTCATGTTGAGGTCAATCAAAACCAAGTCGGGCCTCAGCTGCTCAACCAGAACAATGCCCTCTGTACCTGATGCAGCTTCACCAATCACCAAAAACTCAGGATCCGCAGAAATCATTTGTCGCACACCTCTACGGAACAAGGCGTGGTCGTCAATAATCAATACGCTAGTAGGTGTTTGCATGACGTTCTCCAATATTTCTTTATTAGCATTAATATTTGCCAGTTTTCTTAGCGGTTATTTTGGACGGAATAACAATCTGACGCGTGTACCACCACGGCGTCGTGGTAACACTTCTATAGTGCCACCTAAACAATAAGCACGTTCGGTCATAATAGCTAAACCATAATGATGTGGCTTGGCCTCATCAAACGTACAGCCTTTACCATCATCATCAATCGTTACCATAACCTCTCCAGAAGATTGCAAAACCAATGCAATAGTGACTCTTTTAGCGCCGGAATGACGCACGATATTTGAAAGCGCCTCTCGCACCACATGTAATAGATGAAACTCCTCATTCACACTAAGACGGCATTCCTGCAATCTATTATCTAGCGTAATATTCAGGCTAGATCGCTGCGAAAACTCCTCAATCGCCTCTTCAAGTACATGGTCAAGCCCGCGCACATCCATCTGCACCCTGAATGTAGTGAGTAGCTCCCTTAATTCACGATAAGCGTTATCCAACCCTTCACGCATATCATTCACAATTGTATCAGCGCCAGACTCGATCAAATGATTGCCGAAATTGGTCTGTAAACGGGCAAGCTGGAATTTCATATAAGAAAGTGACTGAGCTAGGGAGTCATGCAACTCTCTCGCTATCACCGCTCTCTCTTCCAATAAAGCAACTCTGCGGCTCTCCTGCTCTCTCGCCTGGAAACCCATTGAAAGTGCGAGCATTTGCCCGGTCACTTCGAATAGCTGTAATTCAGTATCATCAAAATAATGATTGGCTTCAGTTTCTAATATCAAAATACCCAACCAGCCGTTAGGGCTTGCTAAAGGAACGGTAACGCACTGCACGCATTTCCCTTTGATCAGTTTGGTAGTATGGCTCACCGTCAGTGGATTGGTGGTTTCATCAAACATACCCTCTTCAAAAGACAATGGCCAATAACTGGAAAATAATGCACGCTGCGCAGAAATTCTTGACCCATTCTCACTAAAAGCCAGCGCTACATTCGTTACGCCTAACGAACGCTCAAGCGAATAAAGCGTTTTTTTAATCGTCAGTTCACTCAGTCCAGAACTGCCGATCAATTTAGCCAGTTTAAATAGAAAATCTTGTGAAAGAATCATCTTCCGCACTTTTTCGGTACTGGTTTTATTAATCCATTCTGTTTCAACTTGTATCGCCTGCAACCTAACTGACAACTCAGCAGTGAGCTTTTCTAATACTTCGAACTCATCATCATATTGATTGTTGATATTGGCGATGACGATATCGTCAGGTAAGCCCGCTATGATTTTACCAAGCCGGTTAATCAATATGCTCCATGACGTCAACATAATGCTAGCAGCGATACAAAACACTAAAAACAAGCAAACAAGCTGGATCAAAGATATCAGTGACTGCTTAATAATCACATCATCTTCTGCAGCAGAAACAAAATTGTCGTAAGTTTTAACGACATTGTTACCTTTTTCCAGCATCCTTTCTTTAGAACTAGTCTGCAAGCTAGCATCCGCAAATATTTGATGGGCAGCTTTCAAGTCGACATACGCCTTCATTAACTCTGTATCTTTTTGATTCTTCGCCCAAGAGTAAATCGGCCCATCAAAATCGTTCTGACTTTTATTCAATCGATCAAAGATTGCATCCTTATCGTTAAAGTTATTATCAAGCTTATAAAGCTCACTCTTCCAAACCGATTGGTCCTGATACGCGTTATGTATAACGGAAAGATGATCCGGGATATAGTCAAATAGGAATAGCGAACCTGCCTGCATTAATATGACAGATAGCACCATGGAAACGACTAGCGAATGCAAATTAGCATAAAGCCTGTGCTTTTTAATAAAAGCGATTAATATCTTAGGAAAATTCAAAATATTCTGCATATTTTCTCAAGTTCTTTTTATACTCTATTATCGTCAAATTAAGAGTTAAGCATATGGCTGTATTCATATTTTCAACGCTAATCATCAGTGTTATTTTCTTACTGATTCTAGGTTCATGGTATAGCATTCAAGGCCCTTTTTTGTTACATGTAGTGATGCTGGTTGCAACCGCTGTCGCTATTTTTTCTGCGGCTGTTTTAACGCTGATTCAACCACTATATTTCTCAAGACCAGGGCGTTCACGCAAAGCGCATCCCCAGGAAGGCGCTTGGGGCAGGGAATTTTCCAGTGCACTTTCCACTCCTGCTGCCGTGCTGGATGGTTACATGGTGAAATTCGTCAATACGCCTTTTCTTCAAACCCTGGGCATGGCGGGAATGTCCGATCAAATTGTAGGCATGCCTTTCACCAATTTGATTCATCCTGCCGATCATCTAGACTTGGCGGAACTTATCGCAGAAGCAAATATGGGAAAAACTAAAATAGACCCAACCAAGATTCGCTTACTATGTGCGGACGGTTCAACCCTGCCGTGTAATGCCAGCCTTACCCGTATGCAAGAAGACGACCAAAATAATCTGCTGCTGTTTCAATTCACACCGATCTCTACAATATCTCCTTTAAGTAACGACTTCGAAACACAGTTCAATTATCACTCTATCATTGATAGGCTTGAAGAAATCGTCTTTCAGCTAGATGCGGAAGGCAAAATTATTTTTCTTAATCCCTCATGGGAAAATATGCTCGAATATAGAGTTAAGGATTGCTTAAATAAACCAGTCATAGACTTTTTTCATCCAGAAGACAAACCCATGTTAGACGCTAGGTTAAATTCACTAACGCAAGGCAAAAGAACACATTGCACGATTGAGGCGCGCCTAATATCCGTCCGAGGAGATTCTAACTGGATCATCATGCGCGCAAAAACAACTTCAACTGCTACTGGAGAGCGTACCAGCGTTATTGGTACGATGACAGACATTCAGCGCACCAAAGACGCCGAAGCGAGTCAATTTGCCAACCGACGTGCATTAAATTCACTGTTAAGCAATATTTCGGGCATGGTATATCGGGGCAGAAATGACCGTTCTTGGACCTTTGAGTTTGTAAGTGATGGTTGTATTGATGTAACAGGCTATGACCCTTTGGATTTGATTAACGACCCGAACCTAACCTATAATTTAATCATTCACCCTGATGACAGGGCAGCTGTTTGGGAGTCAGTAAAACTACAAATCAGTAACGGTGAAGAATTTAAGCTCATCTACCGAATTGTCACTCGCAAAGGTGAAACTAAATTAGTCCAGGAACATGGCCGCGGAATATTCTCTAGTACAGGTGAACTGTTAGCGCTAGAAGGATTTATTACTGAAATTCCTGATCAGCGTTACAACGTTACCTCTCTTTATAAGCACCAAATAAATACCGATATTTAAATTATATTAAACATCTGACACTATAAAAATAGGACGCGTGAAGCGTCCTATTTCTTTAACAATTCTCCACAACGATAAACAAAATTAGAACGTGCGTTTGATGTATCCAATCACACGGTCGTCACCTGTTTTCCAACCACTTGCATCAACATACCAACTATCATCAGCATTGGTTGTAGTGTAGTTCAAGCCGGCATTCCATCCTTTGCTACCGGCAATTGAAAAGTCTTTGTTTACGCCGACTAACCAATCAGTGTAATTTGCAATTGAATAGTTATGTACAGTTTGATGGCCCACATGTAAAGCTAAATTAAGGTCAGCCACTGGTAGCTTGTAATTGACATTTAATTCCGTATAACCAGAACCGCGGGAATTACCATTGCCACCTGCGGCATTGTTAATGCCAAAAAAGTTAGATATTGCATAAGAATGTTTTAAGGTTAGGAATTTATAAGTTACCGCTGCATTAAGTTCAGTCGTATTAGGTGAGTCGCCAACGCCACCTGGCTTATCATTATCTGGATAAAAGAACTGTAAAAAGCCCACATTCACGTTTACGTCTGGTGTAAATTGATGCAGGTAACCACCATAAAGATCTAGTTCTACAGTATTACCATATAAGGCATCTTTGTGTACGTTACTAGCCCAAACGCCTGCATAAAGTCCATTACTGTGTGCATAGTCAAAACCACCCTGAACTGCACCACGTTCTTTTGTGTACGATATGCCGCGGAATGTATAGTCACTAAAAAAACCGATGTTCGTTGTAAAAGAATGTGGAGAAGCAGGCTCAGCCGTAGCAACAACAGGTGCTGCAACAGCCTCATCAGCCGCATTGGCCTTGGGCGAAAGCCCAATGGCAGAAACCAATAAGCCTGCCAGCAAAACTGGCTTTGATGTAATTTTCATGGAAGTCCCTAAGTTAATTAAAAGTTAATAAAATTTACTCCAGCTAAACACATCATACAATAAGTTCTTTATA
>JACDEP010000037.1:0-4150 GCA_013816325.1 Methylotenera sp. | reverse complement strand
ATTTAATATAAAGAACTTATCGTTGAATTTTATTCTGGTTGAGTACCTAATTCCAAAATTACACCATCATCAAAATTAGCCAACCACTCCACGACCGTAGGATGAAATTTTGTCATTCCTTTATATTCAATCAAATCAGGGTGCAAGTCTTTTAGCACGCGATGCAGGCGCTTAGCCCAGCGTGGGTAAGTAGCTATCTCGTTGAGGCTGATAAGGTAGCAGCGTACACCAAACATAATGGCGTTACTGCGGGGCAATCTAAATAGACTCTGCAGCTCAACGCGCAGATGCACACGATCCCCCACGTTATCTGCATTTACTGTATTACGGTCACTACCCCAACGTGGGAAGCTTTCCGGTGAAGTATCTAAACGTGGATTAATGGTCATTGTCCAATTAAGTCGACGCACTGGGCTACCTAATTGTAAGTTGAGCAAATACTTTAATGCTCTGTCCATCACCCCTAACTCTGTCACACGCGGCACAGGGCCATGCCATTCTTTCCATGACATGCCTACATTAAATGCTAACGACCAGTCTGCTTGCGTGGTCACGAACCCAGCATCTGCATAAAGGGTTTCATCACGCTGATCAAGCAACACGAAATCGCCCTGTGCTTGACGACCCATATATTCAAATGGATCCATTGCCAATGTTGAAGCATCGCCAAAAGTGAAGGTGTCTTTAATACCGAGAGGCTTGTTTTCCCACGTCCATTGAAGTCCGTTTTTTTTCAGGGAAAAATGTTCTGGATAATCACGTGCCAGAGACTCCATCGAAAGCTCTACAAAATCCCACTGTGCATCCATCATATGCGAGAGCGACTCGTATCGACCTGGATCCTGCTCTAATGTGATCTCTTTATCGATACATTCCGCTACATAATGTTCATCAATGTCGAGCGCAAATTCGAATACTGACCCTTCTTTGCCTTTACCATGCGGCTCAATATTTACTGAATACATATACCTGTCTTCTGCAAAGGGAAAAGGAAAGCGTTTGATTTCACGCGGTGAATTGCAGTAAGTGTAGTCATCGCGAAAAGTTTCTTGTTTAAATCCTAGTACCATATCTTTCACCTTTACCCGCGCATTCAGGTTTATGCCTTACTTGCGCTTTATTAAATATCCAGAACCAGACGCTCACATTTAGCACGCGAAACACAAGGCATGATCTTTTTACATGATGCTTTCTCAGCATCTGTTAGAAAGTGATCGTTATGCATCAGCGCACCATCTGTCTCCAGCACTTGCAACTCACAACGACCGCATACACCGCCACGACATAAAAAATCAGCCTCTACTCCCGCCGCTTCTATTGCCTCTAACATGCTCATTTCAGCTGGAACAAGAATTTCTTTATTCGAGCGAGCCAGCTGCATCTTGAAGGGTTCGCCTATCGGCGGCGCCAGAAACTGCTCGCTATGGATATGATTTTCTGGCCAGCCAAAATTCCTAGCCTTTTCCAGTACAGCCACCACCATAGAGTTTGGGCCGCAAACATACACATGTGTACCCAAAGGCTGCTGGCTCAACAATTCATCTAGGTTCAAACGCTCACCATTACTATCGGTATAACAATGGAATTTTGTGCCGCAACCCTGCTCAAGCTCGCTCACAAAAGCACCATGCTCAGGCGATCTAAAAGCATAATGCAGCTCATAATCAGCCCCTGTTCTTTTAAGATCCGCGATCTGCGACATAAACGGCGTGATGCCGATACCGCCGGCTATTAATATATGTTTACGACCTTTTTTCGCCAGTGAGAAAAGATTGACTGGATAGGTAATCTTGAACTGCATCCCAACCGCTACGTTTTCGTGCATATACTCCGAACCACCTCTGGATTTTTCCTGCTTACGCACAGAGATATGATATGCAGAAGTGTCTTCTGGCGAACCCATAAGCGAATATGGATTGCGATGTACACGACCATTAATATCTAGCGACACCACTACGTGGCTGCCACCTGAGAATGCCGGTAATGCTGTGCCGTCTTTGTTAACAAAAGTAAAATGTTTTACTAAAGGGGTCACCTGCTCGATTGCCGCCACTTTTATATTGATCATATTCATGGATAAATCTCTTCAATTTCAGGCAGCTGTCCAGGAGACTCAGCGTCTACCATCAATCCCATATAAGCGCCCAGGCGACGGGAAAAGTGATCACGGACGAACAGCATGCGTTCGCACCCTGCACATTTACCTATATTAGTAGTGATATTGTGGGTAATCGCTTTGCAATGTACGCAATAGATAGAGCGCGCAAGTGTGCCGGTCAGCTCTTTAATCATATCGATATCTTCTATACCAAATTCTTTAGCGCTTTCGGCAATAGTCCAGATAAAACCTTCTGAGCCCGCTACATACACGCGCATACCCATATACATCGTCGGTAATATTTCTTTTAGTGTTGTGAGCATTTCCTGCACAGAATCAAATAATTGCAACCCTTCCGGCACCACTTTCTTAAGTGTGCTCGCGTAATCAACGATCGAGTCCGAGGAAGGTGCATATAGCACCGTGATGGGTTGTTTGGGATGCATTTGTTGAAATATCTTCAACACAGCCATCCCACCGCTACCCTGCGCTACCACTAAATGAGAAGTTGCTTTTTCCTGCCACATTAGTGAGGTGTAGACCGGCTTACTTCTAATCCAATAACCACGTTCCATATAAAATCTCTAGCAATTAAAATGATTAGGGGCGAACGATAAATGGCGAGAGACGCAGATTTTTGTTAGATATGGAGTAGCTTTTTGATGAAAAGCAATGAATAGAATTATTTATCATTTTTCCATGCCTATAAAATGTCATTTATAAATATGAGTATCACAGTATCGGAATAGAAAAACGACGAAAATTCTCTTGAAGGTGTACTACCAAAGAAGTAGCGTTAATCAGGTGCGGGAAGGCTAATAGATTAAAAATCTAGCCAAGAATAATACGTTAGTATTTTTTCAGGGTCGCAAAAACTGCAATCGCTGATGTTTATATCATAAGAAGCAGCACAAATAAGAGTGCACTGCTTCTTATTACTCATCTACTCTTTACAACACTGTAATTATGCAGCTAGCTGGCTATTCAACTCTTCCTCAATATCAAAAATATCGGCAACAATACCGAACTTGGCAATAGTAAAGATTGATGCGTTAGGGTCTGTATTGACAGCAACAATGGTTGGCACGTGTTTCATACCCGCCATATGCTGAATAGATCCAGAGATACCCATTGCAACATAAAGTTTGCATGATCCCACGACCTTGCCAGACTGCCCTACTTGCCTAGATTTTGGCAACCAACCCGCATCGGCGATGGGCCGTGAACAACACAAGGTAGCCCCTGCAGTTTCAGCCAACTCACGGAACTGCTCCACATTGGTTTCTTCACCAATACCACGGCCAATCGACATGATGAAATCAACAGTTGTGATATCAATGTCGTTACCACCTCCAAGTTCAATAAACTCCTTGTTTTGACTACGTGATGCGACAGATGGTAGATCAAAATTGGAGACTGCTGGACTACTCACACCCTCTAATGGCTTAAATACGCTCGGGCGTACTGTTAGTACTACAATCTCCTTACCTGGAAAATCTACTTCCACATTTACTTTTTGATTGTAGCCACCACGTGTTGCAACTAACTGACTATCTTGATACTCAACCATGAATACGTCAGTTGCGAAGCCATAGCCGCCATTGCTAGCGAGTGTTGCTGCATATCCTAAAGAGTCAACCGTATGCGGCAAAAGCACTGCTGCAGGTTTTCTGGACTCAATCAATGTAGCAACCGCTGTTTCAAAAATATCCGGGTCAAAATCTGCGACCGGTGTTTTTACTACCACTATTTCATCCACACCGTTCACTGACAATGCACTGACAAAACTATCTGCTTGACTACCGATTACCGCGACTACGACTTTATAGTCAGCCGCACTTTTTAAAGCATGTGCGGCCGAAATTAGCTCTAAGGTCACTAGACGTAACTCATTGCGACGATGTTCTGCGATGACTAAAATTGTTTTCATCCTTATGCTCCCTTATGTTCTTTGATAATTTCAATGATACGTGCGGCTTGCTCTGCAATCGTGCCCTCAATCATTTGCGCACGGCCCTTAGCTGGCACATACATACGGCGCACTCGTGACAT
>JACDEP010000036.1 GCA_013816325.1 Methylotenera sp. | reverse complement strand
ATCTAATATTGAAACATTGGTAAAAAGATTCAGCGAGACCAGACGCAAACACCCGCTCAGTAAAGATAATGCCACTTTGGCTGAAAGTATTGCACTTGAACGGGAGCTACTGCTAGATTTGGGTGCCCTTGGTCACGTTATTGATACGAGCAATCTGAGCGCTAATACGCTGCGCAACTGGGTGAAAGAAGTTGTTTCTAACCCCCATGCAGGCCTGACCTTATTATTCACCTCTTTTGGTTTCAAACACGGCATCCCGCTAGATGCGGATTTTTTGTTTGATGTGCGCTGCCTTCCTAACCCCCATTACGACCCCCTTCTACGCGATTTTACTGGGCGGGACGCTAACATACAGGCATTTCTAGAGAGCCAGAAGTCGGTACATGATATGCTCAAGGACATACGCGACTACATAGAAAAATGGTTGCCTTGTTTCGTTATTGATAATCGCAGCTATTTAACTGTAGCCATTGGTTGTACAGGCGGGCAACACCGCTCGGTATATTTTGCAGAAAAGTTAAGCCAATATTTCAATGATAAGCAGCAGAAAGCACTGACCCGGCATCGGGAATTGAAGACCTGAGTTTTGAATTAGTTTTGAATTTTACAGAATGGTATTTAAAAAGTTGAGAACATCATGATCGGAATTTTAATCATTGCGCATGGGAGCTTAGGCAGTAGCCTAATGGAATGTGCGGAACACGTAATGGGTAAAGAGCCGCAGCAAATGGCCTATTTAGCGGTGAATAACAACGATGATTTAGGCAGTGTTTTACCACAGGCACAAGCGATGGTAAAAGAGCTTAATAGTGGTGAAGGCGTACTGGTGCTATCCGATATGTACGGTGCAACGCCATGTAATACCGTGGGTAAACTGCTGCAGCCGGGTGTAGTAGAAGGCGTTGCAGGCGTGAGCTTGCCGATGCTGGTGCGCACTATGAATTATCGCAATGTGCCGCTTTTGACACTAGTACAAAAAGCCGTAAGTGGCGGGCGTGAGGGCGTTGTGCATTTCAACCGTGAAGGCTGCGACAGGTATCACTCCAATAACTAAATTATAAAATGACTAAATAACAAAAATCAAAACAACATGATTAATAAAGAAATAGAAATCATCAATAAATTAGGCCTGCATGCGCGGGCCTCTACCAAACTCACACAAACTGCCAGCCGGTTTGCCAGCGATGTTTGGATTGAGCGTAATGACCGGCGTGTGAACGCCAAGAGCATTATGGGCGTCATGATGCTTGCTGCCGGTAAAGGCGCTATGATAAAAATCGAGGCTAATGGAGTGGATGAAATTGCAGCGATTGCAGCATTGACCACCCTGATAGACGATTATTTTGGTGAAGGCGAATGACCACCAGTTTCAGCATACATGGTGTAGGTGTTTCCAGCGGCATTGCCATTGGACATGCACATCTTGTGTCCAATGCCTTGCTGGAAGTGGTGCATTACCAATTACCTGCCCATCTGATTGAAGACGAAGTGGAGCGCTTTACCAATGCAGTGGAGAGCGTCAAGACTGACTTGGAGCAGATACGCAATAGTTTGCGCAACAGTGCACCAGCCGAGCTTGGCTCGCTGATTGGCACGCATCTCATGATGCTGGCGGATAAATCACTTTCAGAAATCCCAAAAGATATCATCCGCAAAGAGCAGTGCAATGCGGAGTGGGCTATCAAATTGCAGATGGACGATATCGTTGACCAGTTTGAACAAATTGAAGATGAATACTTGCGTGAACGCAAACAGGACGTCATACAGGTGGTCGAGCGTGTCATCAAGGTATTGCTCGGCCATCCCAGCCAGCTGACTAGCGAGCAACAGGCTAGTGCCATCAATAAAGAACGCAAACGTATTCTGGTCGCCCATGACATTTCGCCCGCGGATGCCATCCAATTCAAGCAACACCAGTTCGGCGCCTTTATTACCGATGTAGGTGGCGTTACATCGCATACGGCGATCCTTGCGCGTAGCCTTAATATTCCCTCCATTGTAGCGCTGCAAAGAGCGCGAGACCTGATTAATGACGGCGAGCTTATTATTGTCGATGGTACGCAAGGTGTCGTCATCGTCAATCCGGATAAGAGCATCCTCACTGAATACAAGCTAAAACAGGATCAGTGGGAAATTGAGCAGCTAAAACTGCAGCGCATAAAAACCACCAAAGCCATGACCATGGATGGTGCCAATATTGAGCTTTTCGCTAATATCGAGGTGCCGGAAGATATCGCGGCGGTTAAGGCCTCCGGTGCTACCGGTATTGGACTCTACCGTACCGAGTTTTTGTTCATGAATAAACGGGAAATGCCTGATGAAGAAGAACAGTTTACTGCTTATCGGGCCGTAGCAGAGGCCATGAAGGGCGCCGAAGTGATTATTCGCACTTTGGATTTGGGTGCAGATAAGCAAATGAATCCCGATACTGTCGTGACCTGTGCTAACCCTGCGCTTGGATTACGTGCAGTACGTTTATGCTTATCAGAACCGCAAATTTTCCATACGCAATTTCGCGCCCTGCTGCGTGCATCGCATTACGGCAACATAAAAATACTCATTCCCATGCTGTGTACCTTGGCTGAATTGCGCCAGACTAAATTACTGCTTGAGCGCGCAAAAGTCAGTTTGCGTAAAGAAGACATCCCTTTTAATGAGAATATTGCGCTGGGCGGCATGATAGAAATTCCAGCGGCTGCAATCAATGCTGAAGCCTTTGCCAAAGAGTTGGATTTCTTGTCTATTGGCACCAATGACCTGATTCAATATACGTTGGCGATAGATCGTACTGACGACGCAGTTGCGCATCTATATAACCCGCTGCACCCTTCTGTACTTAAGCTTATTCTCATGACCATTAAAGCCGGTGCAAAACTTGGCAAGCCAGTCTCGGTGTGCGGTGAAATGGCAGGAGACACCAAACTGACCAAGCTATTAGTAGGCATGGGCTTGAAGCGCCTCTCTATGCACCCTTCGCATATTTTAAGCGTGAAGCAACAAATACTGCATAGCCATCTAAGCCAGCTCAATTTGAATGCACGTAAAGTACTGGACCTAACTGACCTTGAGAAAATTGAGCTGTTGGTCTCTAAATTGAACCTGCGCTGAATCAGCACCCACAATCTCTACTAGCTAAGGAGCTAACATGACTACCGAAATTACCACCCCTAGTAATGATGACAAAAATATGGCTACCGTAACGCATCTGGGCGGCACAGTGTTCTCGTTTATCCCGGCATTAATCGTATGGGTGCTTAAGAAAGATGAAAATGAATACATTGCCACGCAAGCCAAGGAAGCCTTGAACTTTCAAATCACTGTGCTGATTGCACAGTGCATCGCCGGGGCATTGGTGTTGATTCTAGTAGGCTTCGCATTGCTAGGGATTATTTGGCTAGCGAATATTGTTTTATGCATTATTGCCGCCATCTCTACCAGTAAGGGCGAAACTTATCGCTACCCGCTTACTCTACGCTTGATTAACTAGGCTTAATACCTAGCGATTAACTTAGTTGCTAATCAACGCTATTCAAAGGATTTACTTCTGTGACTACTGACATTTTACAAAACAACCCGCTCTTGCACTTTACCGGCTTACCTAAATTTGAAGAAGTAAAAGCTGAACACGTTTCATCTGCTATTGAATATTTATTAAGTAACGCTAGGACGACTATAGAAACTTTGGTGGCAGATACCAGCGCAGTAACTTGGGATAATTTTGTCGCTAAAATTGAAGACCTAGAAGAAAAAATGGGCCGTGCTTGGTCGCAAGTTGGCCATATGAATGCCGTAGTTAACAGTCCGGAACTACGCGAAGCTTATAACGATAATCTTTCTAAACTTACCGATTTTTATGCCGACCTTGGGCAGGATGAGCGTTTATATGCCAAGTTTCGCACTTTACGCGCCAGCAAGGAATTCGAGGCGCTGACAACTTCACAGAAGAAAATTGTGGAAAATGAATTGCGCGATTTCAGATTAGGTGGGGCAGAATTACCCACCGATAAAAAAGTACGCTTTAAAGAAATTCAGGAAGAATTGTCAAAACTTTCTTCCAAGTTTGAAGAAAACGTTCTGGATAACACCAATGATTATTCACTATATGTCGAAGATGAAACAACCTTAAAAGGTATACCAGAAGACGTTTTGCAAACAGCTTACGAAGCTGCAAAGGCTGATAATTTAGCAGCGAATGCGGGTAATCCAGAGCAAAAACATGGCTGGAAATTCACCTTGCACTTCCCATCCTATTTACCAGTATTGCAGTATGCAGAGAACCGTGAGCTGCGTGAAACGCTATATCGCGCCTATGCAACACGCGCCTCTGAATTCGGCAAGCCGGAATGGGACAATACTCCGTTTATTTCGCAGATTTTGAAATTACGTCTGGAATCAGCCCAGTTACTTGGGTTTGCCAATTATGCCGAACTCTCCGTTGCTACAAAAATGGCACAATCGGCCAGTGAAGTAAATGAATTTCTGCAAGATCTAGCGGTGAAAGCCAAGCCTTTTGCATTGAAGGACAAAGCTGAGCTTGAGGAGTATGCAGCTAAACTTGGCATTACCGATATGCAAGCCTGGGATGTGGCTTATATTTCAGAGAAATTGCGCGAAGAGAAATATGCCTTTTCTGACCTTGAAGTGAAACAATATTTTCCAGAAAGAAAAGTTCTTGCTGGCCTGTTCAAGGTGGTAGAAACAATTTTTGGCGTGCAAGTCAATGAATCCCATGCGTCTGTATGGCATGAAGATGCGAGTTTTTATGATATTAAAGACCATGCCGGGAAATTGATAGGTCAGTTTTATTTAGACTTATATGCTCGTAATAATAAACGCGGTGGGGCTTGGATGGATGAGGCGATTACTCGCCGTATGATTAATAGCCAGCTCACCACTCCAGTTGCTTTTTTAACCTGCAACTTCTCTGCACCGGTTGGCGGAAAACCCGCCCTCTTCACACACGATGAAGTATTGACCATGTTCCATGAGTTCGGGCATGGCTTACATCACATGCTGACCCAAGTGGATGATTATGGTGTCTCAGGCATCAAAGGCGTGGAGTGGGATGCGGTAGAATTACCTAGCCAGTTCATGGAAAACTTTTGTTGGGAGTGGGATGTATTACGTCATATGACTGCCCATGTTGACACCGGCGAGCAACTATCACGTAGCCTGTTCGATAAAATGGTCGCAGCCAAAAACTTCCAGGCCGGCATGCAAACTATGCGGCAGATCGAGTTCTCGTTGTTTGACATCCGTTTGCATAGTGAACTTGATCCTTATGGGAGCAAAACCGCCTTAGACTTGATTGAAGAAGTACGTGATGAAGTAGCGGTAGTACGCCCTCCAAAATGGAATCGCTTTCCGAATAACTTCACGCATATTTTTTCCGGCGGTTATGCAGCAGGCTATTACAGCTATAAATGGGCAGAAGTACTATCTGCTGATGCTTACAGCATGTTCGAAGAAGATGGCGTGCTGTCGCGCGAAACCGGTCAGCGCTACTGGCAAGAGATTCTTGCCAAAGGTGGTTCGCGCTCTGCATTAGAATCTTTCACTGCTTTCAGGGGCAGAGCACCAAGTATCGATGCGCTACTAAGACATAACGGCATGAATCCATAATGCCTAAATAATATATAGCCTAATTCTTAAGAAAGATAAAAATTGAAATTTGCTACCTGGAATGTAAACTCCCTGAATGTCAGGTTAGGTCATTTGATTGATTGGCTGCGCGATAATCAGCCAGAGGTGGTATGCCTGCAGGAAACCAAACAGGAAGATAGTAAATTTCCTTACGATGTTTTAAAAGAAGCTGGTTACGAAGCGGTCCATATCGGGCAAAAAACCTATAATGGTGTAGCGATTTTAAGCCGCCATCCCATTAGCAATATACAGCGCAATATCCCTGACTTCGACGATGCACAGCAACGTGTGATTGCAGGGAATATTGGTGATGTACGCGTAGTATGTGCTTACTTTCCAAATGGTCAGGCGGTAGATTCCGACAAATACCATTACAAACTACGCTGGCTGCTAGCACTCACCGCTTGGCTGAAAACCCAGTTAGCAGAACATCCTAAATTATTACTCCTGGGGGATTACAACATTGCTCCTGAAGACCTTGATTGTCATGATCCTACTGCTTGGCTCGGACAGGTTTTAGTAAGCCCTGCTGAACGTCAGGCTTTTAAAGACTTACTCAGCTTAGGGTTACATGATAGCTTCCGGTTATTCGAGCAGCCGGAAAAAAGCTATAGTTGGTGGGATTACAGAATGCTCGGTTTTAGGCGCAATTTTGGCTTGCGTATAGACCATATTCTAGTAAGTGATGCATTAAAGGCTGATTGCAAAGCGGCTTATATTGATAAGAACCCACGAAAGCTGGAGCGCCCTTCAGACCATACGCCTGTCATTTTAGAACTCGCGACTTAATCTGCAATAGTACTTATTTAAATCTAAGAGTCTATTTGGTTTTGATGCCAAGCTGCTTCAGTTTGCGATATAGATGAGTACGTTCCAAACCGGCAATATCAGCCAACTTACTCATATTATTACCGGCCTCTTTTAAATGATGAGCGAAATAGAGCCGTTCGAAGTCATCCCTGGCTTCCCTTAAAGGCTGGTCGAGATTAACCGATAACTGCCTATTAACTGCAGTATTTGAGCTGCTTATTTGCTGGTTGTCTTGCACATGTGCTGTTTGCGTATCATCAAATTGATGCAGCACACGGCTTACATCATTTAAGGTGATTTTTTCTTCCAAGCTGGTTTGAATGAGGTTACGCACTACTGCTTCTAATTGTGCGAGATTACCTGGCCAATCTGCATTGCGAAGGCTGTTCAAGGCGGCTATATCGAATTCACGATATTGGATATCTGCCAGCTCAAACTGCAGGTTGGCAATGGCAACCGCCAAATCTGGAATATCTTCTTTGTGTTCATCAAGCGCTGGCACTCGTAGTGAAACCGCTGACAGAATTTGCAGCAGATCGTGGTCGAATGCGCCTTCTGCCAGTAGCTTAGGCAGGTTCTCACTAGTGTTGCAAACCACACGCACATTATATTTATCAGATTTTGTGACTAATAGCAGCAAGCCTTTTTGCTCCGTTTTATTGAGGTTTGCCACCTCAGGGATATATAGGACACCATCTCGCAGCGACTCCAAAATCTCTAAAGGCCCGGTTACCAATTGCAGAGACTCAGTCAACTGTAGCCAAGAAGCGCCGTCCCTTTGCAGGAAACGCGCGCATAATTCAGCACCGCAGCCCTGAGGCCCAATTAGTAGCACAGGGCTGGGGCTTTCTGTGCCATTTAAGGCTATTTTTTCTAGCCGATCTTTCAGCGCAATCACAATGGGGCTTTTACCCAAGTTGACCAAACTCATTTCCGACTTTGGTAATTGCTCGCTATGCTTTAATGCAGTAGCCACCGTTTTTAGTAGCTTCTGTAAAGCGATCGGTTTTTCCAGGAAGTCAAAAGCGCCGATACGTGTCGCTTCCACCGCCGTATCAATAGTGCCATGTCCTGACATCATGATGACAGGCATGGTCAACAGCCCGCCATTGCTCCACTCTTTCAATAAGCTTATGCCGTCGCAATCAGGCATCCAAATATCCAGCAATACGATGTCTGGCCGCTCATGTAGGCGTATCGTGCGCGCAGTAGCTGCATTTTCTGCCAGTTGAACTTGGTAACCTTCATCTTGCAAAATATCGCGCAATAATTCGCGAATGCCAATTTCGTCATCAACAACTAAAATACGTTTTGAAGCCATACTTTCTAGGTCTCTCAGTAAATATCTAAGTCAGGTTTTTTCTATCAGCAAGGGGATTTGGACTATCACTACCGCCCCGGCTTGTGTATTCACATTTTTACTTGATGCAATCGTTACTACATTTTCAATTTTAATACTGCCTTTGTGTTCTTCGATAATTTTTTTTACGATAGCCAAACCCAAACCCGTACCATGCGATTTTGTCGTCATATAAGGCTCAAATGCATGGGGCATCATGCCAGCCTGAAATCCAGCGCCATTATCTTGGACGGTCAACGTTAATGTCTCATTTGCGATGTAGGTTTTTACACTGATGACTGGCGACTCGCTTGTTGCCATGGCATCTTGGGCATTTTGCAATAGATTATGTAGCACCTGCCGTAACATGGTGCTATCGCCTTTAATATAGTAAGGCTGCTTTTCCAAATCCATTTGGATTTTGATACCAGGCAAGTCGTATAGCGACATTACATCGATTATTAGTCTGTTCAAGTCTAGCTTTGCTAATTGCGGTGCAGGTGAGCGGGCGTATTCACTGAATTCATTCACCATGGTTTTCATGGCATCCACCTGGTTTACGATTGTTTCAGTAGAGCGCTTTAAAATCGCTGCATCACTCGCGCTTAGTTTATCCAGCAGCTTATGCGCTAAACGCTCGGCTGATAATTGAATAGGGGTTAAAGGATTCTTGATTTCATGCGCGAGACGCCTTGCCACTTCGCCCCAAGCTGCATCCCGCTGCACTTGAATCATCGTGGTTGCATCATCAAATACAGCCACATAGCCACCATCTGGCAATCGCGTGCCGCGTAATGTCAGTATCTGCTTCCCCTGCGGGCTGGCCAACTCAATTTGCGTCTGGGCGTCATCCTTCTGGCCTTCTTTAAGCACATTATCCTGCTGTGCTTTCTTGCCAATGGTTTGCAGGAAAGTTTCTAATCTGCTCTGTTTAATAATAATCTTATCCAGCGTCATACCAACATAGGTATCCAGAGGGGCTCCTAAAATATTAGAAGCGGCCTGATTGAAAGTACGTAGCTCACCACGCTCATTTAAAGCCAATACGCCAGAGGATAAGTGCGCCAAAATTGTTTCCAGATAGCCTCGTGCCGCTTCCACTCTAGCCCGGTTCCTGTCCGCCGCTTTGGTAGCGTCGCCCAATTGCTGCGTCATGCTGTTGAAGGACTGGACCAATATGCCTAATTCATCCTTGCCGTGGGCAGGCAACATGGTGCTGTAATCGCCGCTAGCAAGGGCTTTGGTGCCTTCAGCTAACACTGTCAAAGGGGCTGATAACCTGCGGCTCAATACGAAAGCAATTGCCACTGCGCTTAACATGGCCAGCATCATGACTAAGGTCAAGGTCAGCGCGAATACTTGTTTTAGTGAGTTACGGCTATACGAAAGCTGTTGGTAATCCTGATAAACATCTTGCACAGCTTCTGCAGTAGTTGCGAGTGGCTTGGGTACTGGCTGCAACAATTGCAGTATGCGCGTTTCACCAGTTAAGTCCTGCACGTTAACCGGCACTAATACCCGCAAGTACAAACCCTTATGCTCAATAGGTTCTATATTGCCGTAGATGCGCAGTCTTGCCTGACGTAGCTGGGTCACCGTAGGCAGTTCTGGCAAGAAACTACTAGAGTCCCCATTAGAAACGGCCAATATCCGGCCTTGTAAGGTTAACAAGGTAGCATCCTGGATTCCGCTTTTTTCGCGCAAATCATTAAGCATTGTGTAATGGGTATTGGTAGGCTGAAATGCCAGATTGGTTGCCATACTTTCGCCTTTTTCCTTAAGGTCGGTCAGCATGATATCTAAGGCAGTACGACCCAGATTTAAGCCACCTTCGAGCGCAGACTCCACTTTTACGTTGAACCAGGATTCGATAGACCGTGTTAAAAAGTTAACGGAAACTAAATAAACAATTAAACCAGGGATAATCGCCATCAATGCGAAGGTGGCCAGTAGGCGCAAAGTGAAACGGCTGCCCATGACACGTTCGCGGATTTTTTTATACAAGCCGAATAGTTGAATTCCAATCAGCACGATGAGGAAAGTAGCTAGTGCTACATTCAGCGTGACCAGCAATGTGTAATACTGACCAGAAGCTGCTGTATTAGCGCTTGCATTAGAAAGGAGGTAAAGCAGGAAAGCGCCTAAAGCCGCACTAGTAAATACGATGTATTTCATTTGAATAGACTTGGAGACCACTCATAACGCTGCGATAGCATTTTCCATTCATCCGAGCTAATGGTATCTACCTGCAAGGCTTTTGGTAACTTATTGTGGTCAAGCCGCATTAATAATGCAGCTTTATACACAAGGCCTTTTTCCACCTCGGACTTGGAAAAAACTTTAAAATCACGAATGCTCTCCAACTCAGCAATCGCATCATCCAGAGTAGAGAAGGTTTTTTGCTGCTCACCACGTATGACCAAAAATTGCCTGGAAAGCGCATGGTAGCCTAATATTATGCGTTGGCTTACCGTTACAATCTCATCATCAAACCAGTATTTATGCGGGGTAACCAACTGAAATTCTATCAGGAAATTAAGTTCAAAGCCTTTTAGAATAGCTTCTTGCAAATCATCGTTAAACTTAATCTCTGCCTCAGCGTTCAGCACATAATTTTCTTCTACCGGAACAATTTCTGCGCTTTTAATGTTAATACTATTGACGTTATTAAGCACATTTGCTGCTATTGCATTAACGGAAAAAAATAACATAGCCGCAAATAACGGTAATAAACATGCCAATATTATTTTTTTAGTTTTTTTGTAATAGCGCATAGAAAAAGCCATCATGAGCGGTAGAAGGAAAGAGCTGACCCTGGGTGTGGGTAATGTTAGGTGAAGAAAGCGCAGGCAATGCATCAAATGGTATTTGTTTCGCATCTGCATGGTTCTTTAAAAAATTATCCACTTGTCCTTGATTTTCTTCATTAAAAACGGAACACGTTACATAAAGTAATTTACCACCCTTTGCCAACATCTGCCACAAACTAGGTAGGATTTTCGCCTGCTGCGCATTAAAGGAGGCAATGTCAGCCTCACGACGCAGCCATTTTATATCGACATGCCTACGCACAATACCGGAAGCTGTACATGGCACATCAGCTAAAATTCTGTCGAACGGTTGACCATCATACCAATCTGCTAAGCCTGCATCGCCTTCCAGTAACTCAGCTTTTAATCCTAGTCTGGTCAAATTGCTTTGTACACGTTGTAAACGTATAGCATCATTATCCAAAGCAATCATGTTCACATTGGCTATCTCAAGAGTATGGCCAGTTTTGCCGCCAGGTGCGCAACAGGCATCAAGCACCCGTTGCCCACTTTTAACATCGAGTAAATGTGCAGCGAGTTGTGCGCCGTAGTCTTGCACTGATACTACACCCTCACTAAAGCCGGGGATTTTTTCTACTGGTACCGGCCTCGCTAAAAATATCGCTTCATTCCCCAGGTTGGTGGCTTCAATATCCTGCCGGGCTAATAATTGTAGATAATCATCAACACTGACTTTTTGCAGGTTCACCCGCAAAGTCATGGGGGGATGCTGGTTACCGGTTTCTAGAATGCTTTGCCATTGCTGGGGATATTGCGTTTTAAGCTTATTGATCCACCATTGCGGATATGAAAAAGACGCGCTCTCATTCACTTTTATTTTTGCTGCCAGTTGGTCTTTTTGGCGTAAGAAATTACGCAAAATAGCATTCACTAGGCCCTTAGCCCAACTTTTGGCTACCGGTTTTTTTAACTGACTTACCGCATGTACCGCTTGGTTCACCACTGTAAACGCATCCGCTTTATCATGCAGTAACTGGTAAATAGCCACTAGCAATAAGGCGTGCAGGCGTTCATCAGTTAGAGGTTTTTCTAATAACTGCGTTAAATTAGCATCAATTTCGCCATAGAAACGTAACGTGCCATAGCTTAAATCCGCGGCTGCGCCACGTTGCTGGGGAGTTGCTGTCGGGAACAAAGATAATGCCGCTGGTAAAGCAAGCGTAAGGTTACGTCCAGCGAATACTTGGTGTACTGCATCAGCTGCAATGAGTTGGGAAATATACAAGAAAAACCTTCAGTCTTAGGATGACTGAATTTTACTTGATAAGTCCCGTTTCAGGGACTAATCAAGATAAAGCTATTACAGCTTAAAGAGCTTTATTCGCTTGCAATCAATAGGTATTATCCATGGTTAATAATCGTGCCACCCGTTCCTCGGTCTGCGGATGGGTACTGAATAAACCGCTAATGCCACCACCGGATAGAGGGTTGATAATCATCATCTGCCCGGTTTCCGGATGTGCCTCAGCAGTTTCATTAGTGATTTGGTGTGCATAGTTATGAATTTTTTCCAGTGCGCTGGCTAATGCTTTGGGATCACGGCTAATGTCTGCGCCCGCTCTGTCGGCCTCGAACTCACGTGCACGGGAAATCGCCATTTGTATGAGCATCGCTGCGATAGGTGCAAGGATCACAATCAATATAGCCACTGCCGGATTAACATTACGTTCACCGCTACTGTTGTGACCTGCGAATAGCATGCCAAAGCTACCTAAAGATGAAATGGCACCGGCGAGGGTGGCAGAAATGGTAGAAGTCAATGTGTCACGATGTTTTACATGGGCTAATTCATGCGCCATTACGCCGCGTAACTCACGTTCAGTTAATATCTGCATAATGCCTGTAGTAGCAGCTACTGCGGCATGCTCAGGGTTACGGCCAGTAGCAAAAGCATTAGGCTGTGCTTCGTCGATAATATAAACCTTGGGCATAGGCAATTGCGCGTTCTCTGCTAACTCCTTGACCATATTATAGAAGTTACGGAACTGGTTATTATCCGGAGTAACCACTTGTGCGTTATACATTTTCAATACGGCTTTATCGCTATACCAATAGGCATAGATGTTCATAGCGGCGGCAAAAGCCATTGCAATTATCAAGCCGCCACCGCCACCTAATGCGGCACCCACGGCGCCAAATAAAGCAACGATACCTGCCATTAAAATACTGGTCTTTAACCAATTACCCAACATCGTGTTCTCCTGATTTTATTGCGCATTTAAACTACCATTTAGATGAAGTTTAAAGTTAAAAATTCAAGTATGTGAAGAATAATTAGTCAGGAGAAATTATCACCTACTTTAAGATGATGTCCTTGTATAAAAGCTTGTGCATTGAGGCGTTTACCGCCTGGTGCCTGTAGCTCGGTGATACGTAATAAGCCTTCGCCACATCCTACAGATATATCGTCTTGCACACTGACGACTTCGCCAGGTTGTGCGCTACCGATAATTGCATGGGCCATCCATATGCGACAGACCTCGCCTTTAAGCAGGCTTTGTGCTACCGGGAAGGGATTGAAAGCACGGACTTGGCGCGATATTTGTCCGGCAGTTTTTTGCCAATCTATAGCTGCTTCGGATTTTTCGAGTTTATGCGCATAGGTAACAAGCGATTCATCTTGAGGTATCGCCGTTAATTTTCCTGTAGTTTCCAGTGTAACCATGGCCTGCACCATTAACTCTGAACCCAAATGACTCAGAGCATCATGCAAAGTCTGGGTGGTATCAGCTTCTGTAATAGGTAATGCGCCTTTGTTTACCATAGCGCCAGCATCCAGCGCAGGTACCACTTCCATAATGGTAACGCCAGTCTCGTGATCGCCAGCCAATATTGAGCGATGAATAGGCGCAGCCCCGCGCCAGCGTGGTAATAAAGATGCGTGGATGTTATAACAGCCGAGACGCGGCATATTAAGCACAGCGGTAGGGATGATTAAACCATATGCCGCGACTATCATGACATCTGCCTTCACACTTGCAATGTGTGCCTGTACAGCGGCATCCTTCAAAGTTTCCGGTTGGAAGACATCAAGCTGATGTTGTGCTGCCAGCACTTTTACCGGGCTCGCTTTCACTCTCATGCCGCGCCCTGCCGGACGATCTGGTTGCGTCAGCACAATTACAACCTCGTGCCTTGCGTTAATCAACGCAGCCAAAGCTGGCACGGCAAACTCTGGCGTACCAGCAAAAATGATTTTCATAAAATATCTCTAAGGAATATGACTAACGATCACGCTGTAACTTGACCATTTTTGTTTTGATACGATTACGTTTGAGTGGGGATAAGTAATCAACAAAAACTTTGCCGAGTAAGTGATCCATTTCATGTTGGATGCAGACGCTCAATAAGCCTTCAACTCTTATGGTGAATTCTTGGCCATTTTTGTTTAACGCTACGACAGCGATGCTTTCTGCACGGGTCACACTCTCATATACGCCGGGTACTGAGAGGCAACCTTCTTCATAATCCTGCTGTCCACTTTTTTCAGTAATCTTTGGATTAATCAATACTAACAAGTCGTCTTTGGTTTCACTGGTATCAATCACAATTAATTGAATATGCTGGTTTACCTGTGTCGCAGCCAGACCAATACCGGGGGCCGCATACATGGTTTCAGCCATGTCGTCGATTAAACGCTTAATTGCAGCACTCACTTCCTTAACAGGCTTCGCTATTGTATGTAAACGTGGGTCCGGATAATTTAAAATGTCTAAAATTGCCATAAAAAGTCTAATTTTTCTTCAAAAGCTAAATTTTTCTTCAAAACCAAATAGCTTTTTCCACAAAAGCTTGATTGTTGAATGAATTACGTGATAAATTTAACGTAATTTCGCAGTTAAAACTACCGCAGAGTAGCGATTTAACATACATTTACCACGCATTTCTTGACCGAGGTCATCAATATGTTTCGCCATATTATAACGCTGCTCATGTTTTGTTGCTTAAGCTTCAACATCCAGGCAGATGAGGTTGCGCTAAAAAGCGGTCATCCAGATAGACATGTAGTTGTCAAAGGCGACACGCTGTGGGGCATTTCCGGCAAGTTCCTTAAAGACCCATGGCAATGGCCAAAAGTTTGGAAGCTAAACCGTGCTCAAATCAAAAATCCCCATCTGATTTATCCTGGGGATGTGGTAATGCTCGATATGAGTAGTGGTAGTCCGCAACTGCGCTTGTTGCGTGAAACTGTAACTTTACAACCAGGCGCAGTAGTAGAGCCATTAGAAAGAACTGCCGTACCGACCATACCGCTCAATGTCATTGCTCCGTTTTTAAGCCAGCCTTTGATAATCGAGAAGGGACAACTGGACGCTTCTCCACGCATCATTGCCGGCCAAGATAACCGGGTGATCTTGAGCCCGGGTACCCGTGTTTATATCAACAAAATTGAAGAAGGCGACGGCATCAATTGGTTTGTGTATCGCCCAAATGGTAATTTAGTTGATCCTGACAACAACGAAATTTTAGGCACGGAAGCTTTGTATCTTGGGGACGCTAGAATTACCAAATATGGGGAG
>JACDEP010000035.1 GCA_013816325.1 Methylotenera sp. | reverse complement strand
ATAAGCAAATGCCTTAGCGGCTAATGCGCGATTCAATGCTACCGCCTGCTGCGAGCGCGAAACCGTATGTTTGATATCATAGAAAACACTGGCTAGTGGCTCGCGTGCTGAATTCCTATCGAAGCCATGCTTATTACCATGGGTAAATAATGTGAGTAGTGCACTTTTAACCAAACTTTGCGTATCTAACACGATGTCGTAATGCCGGGCTGAAAGCTGTTGTCTTAAAGCACCAATTTCATGCCACGTTTGCCTGCTTAACAAAGACTTACGCCAGCGGCGGAAGGACATAGTAATCACTTGGTTTACAACGGGGTGTAGCTTAGGGATATCTGCAAAGCTGGACTCTACTAACCAATCGATTTCAATATCAGGATAATGGGCACGAATGTCAGCAATGATGGGCAGGTTGTGTACGATGTCGCCTAAAGACGAGGTTTTAACAATAAGCAATTTCAGCATAGGCGGTATTTTCGCATACAATTCAATTTTAACGACTCAAGTTCATTATTTTGAAGTTTGCTTTTCTGATATTTAAGTACTTTCCTTTCGGCGGTATGCAACGTGATATGTTGCGCACAGCAAATGAATTAGTTGAGCGTGGACATGTTGTTGAGATTTTTGCTATCTCATGGCAAGGTGAGCTTCCTAATAGTGGCATTAAAGTTCATGTCATTACGACTAAGGGATTTTTCAATTATCAGCGATATCAAAAGTTTATCAATCAAGCCCATAAAACAATCAAAACAACGGGAGACTTTGATTTCGTTTTTGGTTATAACCGCATGTATGGTTTAGATGCTCATTTTGCAGCTGATCCTTGTTTTATCGAACGCGCACATACCCAACGTAGCTTTTTATATCGAATATTGCCTAGAGTGAAATGGTTTGCAGAGTGTGAGCATGTGATTTTCGCAAAAGAATCTAAAACCGAAATTTTGATGGTATCAAAAATTGAAAAAGCACATTTTCAGCATTGGTACCAAACACCTAATGAGCGCTTTCACTACATTCCTCCGTTTCTGTCAACAGAACGTTTTAAGCTGGAAGACAAACAAGTTATGCGTAGTCATCTGCGAAACACTTTTGGCTTTGGCCAAAATGACTTTGTGTTTATGCTTACTGGCTCAGGGTTCCACATGAAAGGGCTAGATCGGGTGATACATGCATTAGCAGCGTTACCAAAAGCGTATCGTGAATATGTCAGAATTATTGCGGTAGGGCAAGATAACCCGAAACCATTTGAAGCGATGGCTAAAAAATTAGGAGTCGCACAGAACTTGGTAATTTCCAAAGGCCGCCCGGATGTTCCTCATTTGATGCAAGGTGCTGACGTTTGCGTACATCCTGCCTATCGAGAGAATACGGGCTTGGTGATACTAGAGGCTCTTGCTTCTGGTGCGCCGATGCTAGTGACCGAAAGTTGCGGTTACGCCAAGCATGTAGAAAATGCAAATGCGGGTATTGTTATCAAGTTGCCATTCGAACAAGCTATTTTTAATCAAGCATTTTTGACCATGATAAGGTCGCCTAAGAAACAAGAGTGGGCTAAAAATGGTTTGGAGTACGCAAAAATACTCATGGATGAGAATGATGGTAGTGCAGAAGCACAGATCCTGATCGGACTTGCTGAACGTAAGAGAGTGCTCACAAAGTCGCAGGCAATACGATGAGTTGCAAAAAAGTAACGTTAGAGATTCAGAAGGAGATAATGCAATATCTTAGTAATGACGATGTGTTTGAAGAGGTTATGCATCTGTCAGGTAAAGCTTTTCGGGATGTGCCTGGCCGCAAGACGATACAAGTGCGACTTGGGAGTAATAGCTACTTTATCAAGCAACATTTTGGCGTAGGCTGGCGAGAGATTTTCAAGAATCTGCTAACTTTTAAACTACCAATCTTAGGCGCTAAAACGGAAAAGCTAGCAATAGAAAAGATGGATAATATAGGCCTCGCGACTACGCCTTTGGTTGGTTTTGGTGAGCAGGGCTGTAACCCGGCAACCAGGCAGTCTTTTTTAATTACCCAAGATTTAGGTAATATCATTTCGCTTGAAGACCTATGTGCAGGCTGGAAAACCAACCCACCATTGTCGGGTTTTAAGCGTAGATTAGTTATTGCGGTAGCAAAGCTCGCTAGAACGCTGCATACCAACGGATTAAACCACCGTGATTTTTATATGTGCCATTTATGCCTGAATGAGGGTTCTCTGGGAAACGGCCAAATCAGGTTGGCCCTGATTGATTTGCATCGAATGCTCATCCATAAACAACCTTCAGTTGATGACAATATGAAAGATATTGCCGCGCTATATTTCTCAAGTATGGATTTAGGTTTTACAGCACGGGATTACTTGCGCTTCCGGCATTATTATTCGCAAGGGGTTAAGTCAGTTAACAAGACATTCTGGCAACAAGTAATAAAGCGGGCTAACAAGCTTTATGCTAAATTCCATAGCGGTAAATTCCAGCAAAGACTGGCAGTGGAAAAGGCCGCGCTTAAAAAATGAATACTGTGAAAACGAGTACTTTGTTTATTCATCCACAATACCAAGCACTATTTAATTCAAATGGACTCGATACTTTCGAAGCACTTTGGAATGCTGAGATTGCATGGTTTGAAGAGCCAAATGAGCGGCGCGGCGGCTGGAGCGGGGTGGGGCGGTTGGCGTTGAAGGCTGCCAATGGCAGTGATGTACATGTATTCGTTAAAAAGCAGCAGAATCATGGCAGGCGTACATTAAGTCACCCTTTACGGGGCGAGCCTACGTTCAGACGTGAATTTGATAATTTGCAGTTTTTAAATAAGTACCAGTTTGCCGCACCGAATGTTGTTTATTATGCCGAAGATAACACTTCGAAACGGGCAATCCTAGTGACGGTAGCGTTATCCCAATACCAGCCACTGGATGAGTTCTCATTAGCCAACTATATGAAATGGGATGTGCCGCAAAAAGCTGGTTTTCTGCAGGCGCTGGCAAAAAATATCCGGAGTTTGCACAACTTAGGCATGGTACACCGAGCGCTATACCCTAAGCATATTTTCGTTCATGTAGAACAACCTTCGCAAGTCGCAGTCATTGATCTTGAAAAAGCGCGTCTCACCAGCTTTGGCTGGTATCGCACTTATTTTGATTTGGCGGCTTTATACCGCCATGCTACTTGGTGGAGAAAAGATGAACAGTTGGATTTTTTTAAAGCCTATTGTGTAAAATTGCCGCAGCAAGAACTTAATAGTGGGCAGCAATGGCTGTTCAAAAGGATATTAAAACGTGCAGCCCGATAAGCAATTTTCTTTACCTAATTTCAGCATTGCCCTTGTTAACTACAAAACTCCGGAGCTAACCAGGGTCTGCTTAATTCTACTCAAGCAGCATTTTGATAGTGGTATTCTGGATGCCAGTCGCGTCCAAGTTTGGGTGGCAGATAACAATTCGCAGGATGCTAGCACCGAGTATTTACGTGGCCAGGATTGGATACATTTAATCGAACGTATTCCGGAAGGCCGCGAAGAAGGTTTTGCAGCGCATGGCAAAGCACTAGATATGATTTTGGAACAGGTACAGGACGATTACCTGTTTTTAATGCATACCGATACCTTTGTCTATGAGCCGGAAATTTTCAACGAATTGCTGCAAAAATGTGTAGGAAAAACAGTTGCGGTAGGTTGCTTAGAACAGCTTAACCGTGGTTATTTCCGAACAAGCTGGCGCTTGTTCTCACGGTTTCTCAAACATTACATCCGGCGTGTTAAGCGTTTGCTAGGATTGGATGCCCGCGAACCTAAGCCATGGCGTGAGCAATATATCAAAAGCTTTTTTGCGCTATGGAATGTGCAATGGATGAAACAGCATGGCTATACATTCTTTATGCAAAACCGTATTCCGACTTATGAACTGCAGGATGCTCTGGAAACGCAGGATAACAATATTTGTATGGTTTCGCCGATGTGGTTATTTAAATTCCTAGATCATGTGGAGGCAGGTACGGTAGGCTTGGTGGCGGGTTATGGCGACATGAACCGGCGAGTTAAGCGTAAAATGGCGATTTTGAATAAAATCAATCACCTCAAAAATAACCTCTAGAATGCAACGACAATGACTGGTTTTTTACCCATAGAGTTTAAGGATGGCCTGCATTTAGATAATGCCATAGCCCGTGAAATTGGCGAAAATGGCATGGGCGAATACGCGTTTGCCGATCCGTTTGCACATACGATGATCGATGATTTTCTACCAACGGCAATGGCGGAAGAATTGCTGGCGCATTTTCCAGGTGACGCCAAACCCAATGATAAGGTCTACGACAAAGGCTATGGCGGCCAATTCAAGCGACAAATTTCACCTTATGATTGTGACGAGTGGCTAAAAAGTGCTTTCGCATTTTTTAATTCGCCAGCCATGCTGGACTTCCTAGAAGGCTTGACCAATATCAAAGGACTAATTCCAGACCCGTATTTCGCTGGCGGGGGCCTGCATGAAATCAGTACAGGAGGAAAATTAGGCATTCATGCGGACTTTCAGGTGAATGAAGGCTTGCGATTAAGGCGCCGCATTAATGTATTGATCTACCTTAACAAAAACTGGAAACCTGAATATGGCGGAGAGCTGGAGTTGTGGGATAAAACAATGCAAAAAAAAGTGAAAAGCGTAGCGCCGTTGTTTAATCGCTGCGTCATTTTTAATACAGATGCGGACAGCTTTCATGGTCATCCTGATCCATTAACCACGCCTGCTGATATCACCCGAAAATCCTTGGCGCTTTATTATTACACCGCCCAGGAAATTGAAAACACCTCGGGCGAATCGCGCCATACCCTCTATGTGGCACGCCCTAACGATACGCCTGAGAATATCGCACAAGCAAAAAAACTGGCTGCGAAACGCGATAAACGTGCAAAGAAATACAATTCTGACCAGCGTCCAACCTTAATAGAGAAAATCAAGAAAATGATAGGCCTAGGTTGATTACTCCAAAAGCCTTTCCTATTTTGCACGATAACTTGTCGCCTGAGAGCGTCACGCTAATAGATGGCAGCCAGTTGATAGGCTTGCAAGCTGTGCGCAAAGTGCCGGGCAAGCGCGTTGTTTGTCGAGCCACATGGAATGGGCACGACGTGTATGCCAAGATTTTTATCGGTAATGATGCAGAAAAATATGCACTGCGTGATAAGCAAGGTATCCAGCAGTTAACAAATATGAAAATCCCAACGCCAGAGCTATTGTTTTATGGAAAAGCTAGGGATCATCTAAGTTACATTCTCATACTGGAAGCTATCGCTGAAAGTGAAAATATAGAGTCAATCTGGCATAATTTGCCACTAGCATCCAGCCAGCGGTTACAAATTGCCACTGATTTAGTGTTCGAGGTAGCGCGTCATCATAATGCAGGTTTATACCAAACCGACTTGTACTTTAAAAACTTTCTGCAAGAGGGCCGCTTGATTTATACATTAGATGGCGATGGCATCCGTAGTTTGCCCAGATTTAACGATGGGCAAACTTGCCTGAGAAATTTAGCGGCGCTGTTATCAAAACTCGATGTACTAGAAATTGAAAAATGGCTGGTTCAATTATTAAAAGGCTATGGTAAAGCTAGACGCTGGACCACTTTACCAAGGCTGGACCTTGTTAAGCACCTAATCAACTTGCAGCGTCATAAAACGGCCAGGAATTATGCAGATAAAAAAGTATTCAGAACTTGTACAGATGTGCAAGTGAACGCGAATGCCAACCAATACTTTGCGGTAACTAGACTCTATTCAGATGCAACTGAATTAAGCGATGTGAGCCAGTTAGATGAGAGCTTGCAGGTGCCTGATTTCAAAAAGGGCAATACATGCACTGTTGGCCTTCTAAAAACAACGCTAGCGACGTATGATGCGCAAAAAATAGTCATCAAGCGTTACAATGTTAAAAGTTTGTGGCATGGTGTTATGCGTAGCTTTAGAAAAACAAGAGCGGCTATCTCTTGGGCAAATGCCTATCGTCTTAAATTGCTAGGGATCGCGACGATTCAGCCGGTTAGTTTGCTTGAAGAGCGATTTTTTTTTGGTAAGTTAAGCCGTCGTAGCTATTTCCTTAGCGAATTTATAGATGCGCCGAACGTGGATGAATACTTTGCAAATGAGCACGATAAAGCCAAACGTGCTGAATTAGTGAAACATATTGCGGAGCTCTTTTACCGCTTGTACCTGCTCAAAATTTCGCATGGCGATATGAAGGCTAGCAATCTTAAGATTGTAGATAACCAGCCGGTGTTATTGGATTTAGATAGCATGAAGCACCATCGCCTTGGTCTGCTTGCTAAATACCGCCATGCACGTGATCTACAACGATTTATGCATAATTGGCAGTCGGATGAAAGTCTATCAAATGCATTCAAAAAAGTGTTCAAGCTGGTCTATGTGGACCATGCGCCATTGAAGTTAGCCCAGATTGATTGATTTTATACGTTTAATTAGATTTAAGAGATTTCTACATGATTGTTTTAGGTTTGTCCGGTGCCTTGGGCCATGATGCCTCAGCGGCTATCTTAATTGACGGGAAAATAATTGCAGCCGCAGAGGAAGAGCGCTTTCTGCGCGATAAGCATGCAAAGAACCAGTTTCCTTATGCAGCAGCGGCATTCTGTTTAAAACAAGCAGGAGTGAAACCGGAAGAGGTCGATATTGTTGCTTTTCCCTACGCCGAGATTCCGCTTAGTACCAATGCTCGCTGGCATTATGCCAAGCGTCACTGGTACGCGCCAGATAGGGCCTTAGACGCAATATTTAACGGTAATCGCCGTTTTCGCCGTAACCGTGATAAATCCCTTAAGCTCATGAAAGATTTGGGCTTGGTCAATGCCAAATTCGTACCGGTAGAACACCACTTGTCGCATGCTTCCAGCGCTTACCATTTGAGCGGTTTTAAGGAAAAAACTGCCATTGTTGGTATTGACGGCAAAGGTGAGTATGCAACTACCTTTTTTGGCTATGGTGAAAACGGTAAAATCCACAAAATCAAAGAGTTTTATGATCCAGATTCACTAGGCGGCATGTACGGTGCGATCACTGAATATCTTGGCTTCGAGATGCTCGATGGTGAATTCAAAGTCATGGGCATGGCGCCATACGGCGATGCCAGCAAATATGATTTATCTAGGTTAGTCACGTTTGAAGATGGCGACTTGCGCATTAATACCAAGCTTGTAAACGTGGTGGGCTTACGTCGCTACAAAGAAAATGGCAAAGGTTATTATTTCGCGCCCGAGCTTATTGAATGGCTAGGCCCTAAACGCCACGGCGACGAGATAGACGACCCTTATATTCATTACGCAGCTTCTGTACAGGCTTTGCTTGAAGACGTCGCGCTGAAGATGATTGACTATTACCTAGGTGACATCATCCGAGAAACAGGCCGCATTGCCATGGCCGGTGGCGTTGCGCTTAACGTTAAGCTCAATCAGCGTATCATTGCCATGCCGCATGTTAAAGAGTTATTTGTACAACCGGCTTCCGGCGATAACGGCACTTCATTAGGTGCCGCAACCTATGCAGCACATTTAGCTGGTGATGTTATTGAACCTATGCAGCATGCGTATTTAGGCCCGTCTTATACGACGGAGGAATGTTTGGTAGCGTGTCAAGAGCACCCGGCTAAACCTAAATTTAACCGCATAGAAAACGCGCCACAAAAAGCGGCAGAACTACTAGCCAGCGGCAATCCATTAGCTTGGCTGCAAGGCCGTATGGAATTCGGCCCACGCTCTTTAGGCTGCCGCAGTATTTTAGGTGATCCGAGCTATCCAGGTGTGGCCGACCGCATCAATGCGCAGATTAAATACCGTGAGCGTTGGCGCCCATTCTGCCCGAGCATGCTTGACCGCGTAGCCCCGGATATCTTGCAGACTAATCATCCTGCACCTTATATGACGTTTACGTTTGATGTGGCTGAGCATTGGAAATCACGAATCCCTGAAGTAGTGCATGAAGATGGTACTGCTCGCGCGCAAGTAGTGACCAAGGAAACCAACCCTCGATATTACGAGCTGATTGAACATTTAGAAAAACTGCGTGGAGTGCCTGTGGTGCTGAATACCTCACTAAATCGCCGCGGTGAGCCCATGATTTGTTCGCCAACTGATGCGCTTAATATGTTCTATGGCTGTGACCTTGAATACCTGATGATGGAAGATGTCCTGGTCACTAAGAAATAGGTTACCAAAATTAGGTCATTCAGTATGCGCTCACCAGAATGAGCTCACCAGGATAAAAATTAAGGGAATCGCCTCGTGTCATTCAAGGATTGCCAAGTTAACTTACAAGTCTGTTTGACGATATGCCCCGCATTGGGGATAATCTAATCAGTTTATTAATTTTTGCACTGTCTTGAATCATGAAACAATCTCATATAGAAGTAACAGAGCGCATTATCGAGCGCAGCCGTCCAACTCGTGCTGCGTATCTGCAACGTGTAGACTCCATCATCAATCGGCCCAAAGGTGCTGATCGACTAGGCTGTGCTAATGTGGCACACGCATTTGCCGTGCTACCAAAAAATGAAAAACTGCGTTTAGTGGCGGAAAAAAATCCTCATATTGGTATTGTCACTGCCTATAACGAAATGCTTTCCGCACACCAGCCTTATGTAAATTATCCGGATATTATTCGTGATGAAGCGCATAAACGAGGTGCGACGGTTCAAGTGGCAGGCGGCGTACCAGCCATGTGTGATGGTGTTACGCAAGGCGAACCAGGCATGGAGTTGAGCTTGTTCAGCCGCGATACCATTGCCATGAGTACGGCGATTGCTTTGTCTCATGATGTGTTCGATGCCGCCTTACTGCTAGGTGTGTGCGACAAGATTGTTCCCGGTTTGTTGATTGGAGCATTGCATTTCGGTCATTTGCCATGTGTGTTCGTACCAGCCGGCCCGATGAGCACCGGCTTGGATAACACGGCAAAATCCAAAGTGCGCGAACTGTATGCACAAGGTAAAGTAGGCCGCCAGGAACTACTAGATTCCGAGTCGGCTGCTTATCACGGGGCTGGGACCTGTACGTTCTACGGTACGGCAAATAGCAATCAAATGTTGCTTGAAGCCATGGGCTTACATGTACCAGGTGCAGCTTTTGTACATCCACATGATGGTTTACGTGCAGAGTTAACACGCGAAGCGGTACGCATGGTTCTCGCTAACACACAGCGTCAGCGCTTTACGCCAATAGGTAAATTGGTGGATGAGCATGTCATCGTCAATGCCATGGTGGCCTTATTGGCTACGGGCGGTTCGACGAACCATCTAATTCACTGGGTAGCAGTAGCTCGTGCGGCAGGCATCATTATTGATTGGACTGATTTTCATTATCTAGCCAAAGCCACGCCGTTGCTCGCTAGCGTTTATCCAAATGGCAAGGCTGACGTAAACCAATTCCAAGCTGCTGGTGGGCCGGCATTTGTAATTCGCGAACTGATAGATGCAGGTTTTATGTATCCTGATGTATTTACCGTGGCTTATGGCGGGTTACGCGATTACGGTAAATTGCCGACTCTTGAAACGGATATACAAGATAACAAATCCATTATCTGGAAAGATCTACCTAAGGAAAGCAGTGATGAAACAATCGTGCGTACCGCGGCGTTTCCATTTAATGAATCCGGCGGTTTACGTTTGCTAAAAGGTAATTTAGGTCGTTCTGTGATTAAAATCTCAGCAGTGCCTGAAGACCGCCATATTATTGAAGCGCCAGCGATTGTATTTGATGCACAAGAAGAGTTATTGGCTGCGTTTGACCGTGGTGAACTGGAACGCGACTTTGTTGCAGTGGTACGTTTCCAAGGCCCTAAAGCTAACGGCATGCCTGAGTTGCATAAACTCACACCACCTTTGGCTGTGTTGCAGAATAAAGGCTTTGTGGTGGCGCTTGTGACTGATGGGCGTATGAGCGGTGCTTCTGGAAAAATTCCAGCGGCAATCCATTTGAGCCCAGAAGCTTCTGCTGGCGGGGCGTTAGCCAAGATACGTAACGGGGACATCATCCGCTTAAATGCTGCAGTAGGGACATTAAATGTCCTTGTAGATGAAGACACATGGGCCGAGCGCGAAGTTGAAGAGCTATCTGACAGCAAACGCCATAACAATTCACATGGCATTGGACGTGAGTTATTTGGTGGCATGCGCAGAAATGTTTTATCTGCCGAAGAGGGCGCAATCACCTGGTTATAGCCGATTGAAAATTTAATTTAGGTGTTGTTACTTTTCGCTTGTCGTACAAAATAGTACGGTCTTCAGGTCAAATGGCTAGCCTAAAGTAATGATGACACGCCTTCTCTATGTCCAAAAATACGAATTCGAATTAACTTATCAGAGAGCAATATGAACACATTAGATTTAGCAAAAGAAGGCCCGGTAATTCCTGTTATTGTTATTAATAAAGTAGAAGATGCTGTACCTATGGCAGAAGCATTGCTTGAAGGTGGCATTAAAGTGTTGGAAGTGACTTTACGCTCTTCATGTGCTTTGCAGGCGATTGAGCAAATTGCTAAACATGTACCGGATGCAATCATGGGCTCTGGTACAGTACGTAACTTGAAAGATGCGCAGGCGTCATTGGATGTAGGCTGTAAATTCGCAGTAAGCCCGGGTTACACCACAGAATTAGGCCAGTTCGCCCGTAAAATCGGTCTGTCATTATTGCCAGGTGTTTCTACCGGATCAGAAATCATGATGGCAAATGCTGATGACTACTATTTCTTAAAACTATTCCCAGCAGTGGCAGTGGGTGGCATTAACTTGCTTAAAGGCTTTGCCGGCCCATTCGGCGATGTAAAATTCTGCCCTACAGGCGGAGTAACTGTGGAATCAGCACCGCAATTCCTGAGTTTGCCTAACGTTGTGGTATGCGGCGGCACATGGTTAACACCAGCAGATTCGGTTGCTAGAAAAGATTGGGCGCACATTACCAAACTAGCCAAAGAAGCGAGCGCTATCAAGGCTGCCTAATCGGCTTAAGGGTTATAATCAGGGTTTAGTTCCTTTACTAGGAACTAAACCCTTTTTTATTGGGAAATTTCCCGCAATTATGAAAATAAAAGTTTGGAATCTAGTTTGAAAATAGAGTTACAAAAATATAAAACTATTGTGTTCGACTGCGATGGCGTAGTGCTGGATTCAAATATCGTAAAAACAGATGCTTATTTTAGGACTGCTAAAAACCTAGATGCGACCGATAACGAAGCACAGGCTTTGGTGGATTACCACATCAAGTTAGGTGGCATTTCGCGCTACCATAAATTTGATTATTACTTAAAAGAAATCCTTAAAAAGCCCGCTACCGATCAAGCTATTCAAGACTTACTAAATGAGTTCGGGCGCGAATTAGAAGTTAGCCTATTGGAATGCGAAATTGCAAAAGGTTTGCAAGAATTACGAGATGCCACACCAGAATGCAGTTGGTTGATATTGTCTGGTGGTGATCAGCAGGAATTACGTACTCTATTTGATAAACGCGTTCTAGAAAATGGACAAAAACTTTCTACCTTGTTTGATGGCGGCGTTTTTGGTAGCCCTGATAATAAAGATGAAGTATTAGCACGTGAAAAAAGTAACGGTAATATCAAACTTCCTGCATTGTTCCTTGGCGATAGTAAATATGACTTTGAAGCTGCCAATCGCGCGGGACTTGATTTTATATTTTTAAGTGACTGGACAGAAGTACCTGGTTGGGAAGCTTACTGTAAAACCAATCAGCTTAAAGTTTTGAAAAATCTATATCAACTCTTAGATTAGAGCACTCTATAATTTGTGAGAGAAAATTGCGGAATATTTAATGGGAACGAATATATGAATCGGTTTTTAAAAGCCCAGAAAATTCCATTACTGCATAACATATGGATATGGCATTTACTGTCATTGTGCGGCGTAGTGCTGTTTCATGCGATGGGTTTAAATATAATTTATAGAGCATGCCTTTATTTAAATGTAGCTTTTATACTTTATTTCTTCTTTAAAGAAAAACACACATTCAGTTTCGATTCTTTAAAACTGTTTTATCCAGTGCTTTTGCTACTAGTTAGCTTTTTTCTAATGAATGCAATGGCAATTAATAAGATTGAATGGGATAAAGAGCTTAGTCGATTGGTTTATATTAGTTTTTTCTGCGCCGGAATATGGTTGCAAGCACTTTATCATAGCGACTTTGTAAATAATCATATTAAAAAAATCGTGATGGGGATGATAGTTGTGTACATTGCCACACAGTTGTTTTCAATTTTTATATTGAAGACTCATTTTGGGACTTTGAAAAATCCGCACTATTTAGCACAGTATTCAATGCTGCTAATTCCCATTTTTTTTATGTTATTGCACGATACAAATATCAAATTCAGATTTATGATATTTGGACTATTGGCCTGCGTTGTGGGATTACTATTACATACTAACTCTAGACCTGCATGGCTATCCTTGATGCTCACAATGCTTGTAATGAGCTTATATCATAAGCACAAGTTGAAAGCCTTTGCCGGGGCTGTGGCGGTAATTTTATTATTATGGGTTGCTGATATAGGTAATTTCTCAGACCAGTTAACTAGCTTATTTAAACAATTTACAACAGAAGAGCGTGTTTATATTTGGAGTGATGTCTGGCACTTGCAGCAGCAAAGCACTATACAACAATGGATATTTGGCCATGGGCTGGATAGCTATGTATCAAAATTCACTCATTTCGGCACTTTGGAGTTAGGTGGCACTGCAACCTTCAATAGCCCACATAATTTCTTTTTAGAGATTTTGTATACCACGGGCATACTAGGGCTGGTTTGTGTTGGAGCCTTTTATTTCGTACTTTATAGTAAGTTATTTCAAGAGCTTGCTAGTACGTCACAATTTAAGGACCTTACGTTATTATTGATTACTTTATTAACAATGAATTTATTTTTTGTGGCGATTATCGTACCAATCTTTTCCAGTTACCATTTATTGATTACGGCACTTATATGCGGAGTTTTTATTTACGTGCAGCAATTGAATAAGGTTATGAAATGAGCGCACCAGTTACCGTTGTAATACCAAATTTTAATGGTACAAAACTACTCAGAAAAAACTTACCTTCAGTTCTGAAAGCTGCTCAACAGTATGTTCCGCCAGCCTATGTCATTGTTGTGGATGACGGGTCAAAAGATGATAGCGTGCAAGTCTTAAGGACTGAGTTCCCTGAAATAAAACTAGTAATACATGAACAAAACAAAGGATTCGCCGAGGCTGTTCATTCCGGCATAGCTGCAGCCGAAACCGAATTGATTATGCTACTAAATTCTGATGTAAACGTAGAAAAAGATTTGCTTGAATCTCTTGTACATTATTTTGATAATCCTGATACTTTTTCCGTGAATCCTTTAATCTATGATGAAGCCGGAGTATCTAAAAGACATTCATGGAATTTACGGCAATTCAAGAAAGGCAGCCTCAAATTGTTAGATTGGTCTTTGGGTAAAGCCGAAACAATTAGGCAATCTGGCAATCAGCTGCCAACATTATATGGACATGGTGGCTCTATGATGCTCCGAAGATCCATGTTCCAGTCACTTGGCGGATTCCATCCCATTTATAAGCCGTTTTATAGTGAAGACTATGATTTAGGCATACGCGCTTGGCGCAGGGGCTGGAGTAGTTTCTTTGAACCGAATGTATCAATAGTGCATCAGAGTATTGGTTCTATTCGCGAGCATGTAAAAATGCAATATGTAAAATGCATACGTCGCAGAAACCGGTATTTATTGGAGTGGATTCACCTAACACCGAGTCAGCTAATATTCAGTGCAATTCCATTTTCTCTATTGCAGCTGTTAGGAGAGTTGCTGATTTTTGATAAAACCAATTTGAAGGGCTTTTTACTTGCTATTACCAAAATTCCTGAGGTGATGTTAGCAAGACGAGAAATCAATAAAACTCAGACAATGTCATTAAATGATGTTTTGAACATCATTAATAAAAAAGCGAATTAACATTTTTAGTGTAAATGTGAAATAACACTTGTCGGTTGAATGTGATTTAAACAGTTCAGGTGTTGTAGCGGACATACCCGTTGGAAGCACGGGCTGCATTCAAGTCCTAAATATTCAATTACGGCATTACTACTCATCGGTGGCGTATGGTGCGGGTCTGAAGAACCGTAAATCGCAACTAATTTCTTGTGTAATGCGGCGGCAACATGCATCAGACCTGAATCATTACTGACCACGGCATCGCATAAAGACATTAAATCAATCGCTTCGCCTAATTTGGTTTTACCGCCAAAGTTTACGCATTGATTATAAGTAAGCTGGTTGATGGTAGAGGTTACCGGAATATCTTTATCTGAGCCGAATAGCCATACTTTCCAGCCTTTATTCAAAGCATCACGGGCAACTTCTGCGAAATATTCAGGCGGCCAGCGTTTAGCTTCTCCGTATTCAGCGCCTGGGCATAGCCCTAGTATTTGACTGTTTGGCGATGCGATGCCTAGTTTTTGTAACGTTGCTCGCGCATTGTCTTTGTTAGCTATGAGTGATGGGTTAGGGATGGCGTCTGCTAGTGGGAGGTTTTTCTTCAAACCCAAGGTAACAAATCTATCTACTGTACGAGGTAACCTTATTTTATCTAGTTGACGAACGTCATTTATCAAGCCATACCGCATTTCACCTAAAAAGCTGGTGCGTTGCGGTATATTTGCCGCAAAAGGCAGGATGGCAGATTTGAAGGAGTTAGTCAGGATGATGGCTTGAGTGTAGCCATCATGACGCAAACTTTTGCCGAATTTGATACGATCAAATAACGAAAATTGTCCGTGTTTGAAGGGTAAAGCGATGCCCTTATTCACTTCTGGCATGCGCTCAATCAATGGTAATGTCCAACCCGGCGCTGCAACATCAATCATACAATCAGGATTTTGTTGTTTAAGTACTTTGAACAGGCTTTGCGCAAGTACCATATCGCCCACCCAAGCTGGCCCTAACACCAGTATTTTGGATGGTGAAGGAGTATTTAGCATGTAATTAAGTGCCGAGTTTTTTGATAATATTGCTGGTGCTGCGGCCTTGCACCAATGGAATCAATTTAACGCTGCCGCCCCATGATTTGACTTCTTTCCCGCCAACCACTTGTGCCTCGGTGTAGTCGTCGCCTTTTACAATCACATCAGGTCGGATAGCATCGATTAACCTTAAAGGTGTATCTTCGTCAAATAATATGACGGCATCAACAGAAGCTAAAGC
>JACDEP010000162.1 GCA_013816325.1 Methylotenera sp. | reverse complement strand
TGCTGGCGCCTATCATTTCATCTTACGACCCGGATGATATTAACGTTAAAGCCATCCTGCTCGGCCCTTCAGCTAGACATTGGATGGGGACTGATGGCCTTGGCCGCGATGTACTAAGCCGCATGCTACATGGGGGACGAATTTCATTACTCGTAGGTTTGGTAGCCGTCGGCATCTCCACCGCCATCGGCATTCTATTAGGTGCCTTGGCTGGTTATTATCGTGGCTGGGTAGATACCTTTATCATGCGCTTAGTCGATGTAATGCTATCGATACCTAGTTTCTTCTTGATATTGGCTGTTATCGCTTTCCTTACCCCATCCATCATCAACATCATGATTGTGATTGGCCTAACTTCTTGGATGGGCGTGACACGATTGGTACGTGCAGAATTTTTGAGTTTGGGTGACCGTGAGTTCGTACTAGCTTCACGAACGCTAGGTGCCAAGGACGCACGCTTGATTTTTACTCACTTGCTGCCGAATAGCTTAACGCCGATTATCGTGAGCTCGGTTCTAGGCGTTGCGGGTGCAGTGCTCATGGAGTCAGGCTTAAGCTTTTTGGGTCTCGGTGTACAGGCACCCCAGGCTTCATGGGGTAATATCCTTACCGATGGTAAAGAATATATACAGTTTGCATGGTGGTTATCGCTGTTTCCCGGCCTTGCCATTCTAATCACCGTGTTAGGGTATAATTTGCTTGGAGAAGGCTTACGTGACGCACTTGACCCACGTAGCAGTTCTAACAATTAAGATAATTAACAGGAAGTATTATGGGATTTCTAGCAGGTAAAAAAATACTAATCACAGGCTTATTAAGCAACCGTTCTATCGCTTACGGAATCGCAGCCGCCATGAAACGCGAAGGTGCAGAACTCGCTTTCACTTATCAAATGGAAAAGCATCAAGGCCGCGTGGCAGATTTAGCCGCCGACTTCGATTCAAAACTACTATTTCACTGTGATGTGGCAGAAGATGCATTGATTGACGGCTTGTTCCCGCAAATCGCCCAGCATTGGGATGGCATTGACTCTATCGTTCATTCTATCGCGTTCGTACCAAAAACTGCCCTGGATGGGGATTACCTAGAAGCGGTGACCCGCGAAAATTTCCGTATTGCGCATGATATTAGCTCATATAGCTTTGCAGCTTTGGCAAAAGCTGCATTACCGATGATGCTAGGCCGTAACGGTAGCCTCCTGACATTGAGCTATCTTGGCGCAGAACGCACCATGCCAAACTATAATGTAATGGGCTTAGCAAAAGCCAGCCTGGAAGCTAACGTGCGTTATATGGCACAAAGCTTAGGCCCTAAAGGCATCCGTGTGAACGCAGTATCTGCCGGTCCTATCAAAACATTGGCAGCATCTGGCATTGCAGATTTCGATAAGATGATAGGCTTCAATGAAAAGCATGCAGCGCTACGCCGTAATGTAACTATTGAAGAAGTCGGTAACGCCGCTGCATTCCTATGCAGCGATTTGGCCTCGGGCATTACCGGCGAAATTACTTATGTAGATGGCGGTATGAATATTACCGCCGCGGGTACTGTAGAATAACTCTAGAAAGAAACGAATCCAAATAAATCCATTAATAACCACCAGTAACTCACACAAGTAATAAGCAAATAAAAAGGCACCTAGAGTGCCTTTTTATTTGCCGCGTGAACTTTTAAACTTCCAGCTTGCTTAATTGCCGCTTAACAAAAGCTTCTCATTAACCTTAACTTTAGCTTTTTCACGTAAAGATTGTTTATAGGAAGACAAATACTCTGCCGCTAAAGCCGCATTTAGCTCGGCCTGAGCCGTTTTCTTTGCTTCCGCATCGTTTGATACGGCTGAGTCAACTTTAATCACTTTAACAAGTAAGTAGCCCTGTTTTGCATCTGCCACACCAGAGTATGCTGGTAATTTAACTGTATTGGTCTTAAATACTTGGTTCATTGCTAAATCAGTTAGGCCTTGTGCATTTTTTCTGTCCACTGTAACCGGCGTAATCCACTCAATATCTTTAACATCCTTACCGGCACGCATGTCTTTCAAAGTTGCTTCGCCTTTAGCTAAGGCTAACTTAGAAGCTGCTTCCAGTTTTAACAATGCCTCTATGCCACCCTTGACCTCATCAAAGCTACGTGGAGCTGAAGGTTTGTAATCCACAACACGTGCAGAAACTAAGTTGTTTGGTGAGACTTCTACCGCTTCAGTATTACGATGTTCTTTTAAGGACTCTGCAGAAAATACCAGATCCATGATTTTGTCATTCTTAAAGAATTTGGTCCCCTCTTTACGGTTCAACCAATCGGATTTTTGCACTTGGCCTGAAAACGCTTTAGCTGCTGGGTCTAAGCTTCCTGATTGCTCGTACACCATATTGCTAAAAGCTTCTGCCTTATCGGTAAATGCAGCTTGCGCTTTTTGATAGAGCAGCTCAGCTTTGATTTTTGGTTTCAAGCTATTGAAGTCTGAGCTATCGCCATTTGCTTCGGTTAGTTTAATAATATGGTAGCCGAACTCAGATTCAACGATATCGCTAATCTGGTTAACCTTCATTTTGAAAACTTCTTCTTCAAAAGGTTTCACCATAGCGCCACGTCCGAAGCTGCCTAAATCGCCGCCTTTGCTTGCTGAACCTGGGTCTTGCGAATCCTTAACTGCCAACTCTTCAAATCGTTTTGGATTCTTTTTGAGGATAGCTAAGACCTCTTGGGCTTTCGTTTTGGCTTGCTGTTTTTGCTCAGGCGTGGCATTTACACCAAAACCAATTAAGATATGGCTGGCGCGTCTTTGTTCATTGCCCTGAAATTTAGCAGCATTCTCATCATAGTATTTCTTGATTTCGTCATCCTCCACTTTGATGGTAGGAATCAGGCTGCTAGCAGATAGTAAAAGAAATTCGATTTTTACTTGCTCTGGTACTAGTAATTTATCTTTATGTTTTTCGTAATAGGATTTAACTTCCGTCGAGTCGATTTTGACGTCTTTCATGAAGTCTTTAGTTTTCAATTCTGCTACTGTCACTTCTCGCTGTTGGTTAGTAAGCTGGAAAGTATGATCTGCACGTGTATTCGAGATGAAGCCAAGCTTGGCGATGCCGTCTTGTGCTTGCTGTGTCATCATATCCGCACGCATACCAACTTCAAACTTAGAAGCACTGATATGATTTTGTTCTAAGGTCTGGTCATATAGCTCTTGAGAGAACTTACCATCCTTTTGGAATTCCGGCATGCTGGTAATGTAGGTTGAGAGCTGCGCATCGCTGATTGCGTATTTGGCATGCTGGATTTCATTGGCCAGCAGACGTTTATTAATCAATTGATTCAGCACTAAAGACTTAAATTCTGGGCTATCAAGCTGGGCTTGGTCCATTTTTCCTTCTGATTGCAAGCGATTGCGGACATTCTGCAAGGCGTTTCCATATTCCTGTACTGAAATATTGCTACCGTTAACTTCTGCAACGGCTACATGGTTCCCGGCCTGATTTAAATATGAATCAATACCGAATAATGCAAAAGGTACTGTAATGGCGGCCAACAGTGCTTTACCCACCCAACCTTGGGCTACAGAGCGAATGCTATCTAACATAAAAATGTCTCTTCTTAAAAATATTTAACATTTGATTCAAAAGGTTTAATGACAATTAATAACGCCAATATACCGGACGGTAATATAGCATAAATGGGCATCAACTTTTCATTTACTAAAAAGTCAAATTTAGAACGTCATTTTACTAAGTGAGTTTAGTGAGGGTTTTTTGGAATCTAAGGTAAGTGCAAAGTACAAATAAAAATAGCGAGTCCGAAGACTCGCTATTTTTATTTGTGGCGGAGTGGACGGGACTCGAACCCGCGACCCCCGGCGTGACAGGCCGGTATTCTAACCAACTGAACTACCACTCCTAAAACTTGCGTACAAATGTTATTTTAACAAACTTATACGCTTTTTAATTTTGCGTGGCTGAAATTATGTAAATTAAAAATCTTGATTTTTTGAAAATTTTCACAAAATAAAGAGTGCTAAAAAAACTAGCACTCTAAATTTATAAAATCAGAAACGGCTTAGTCACATTTTATTGGTTTTTTTGGTGGGTGCTAACGGGGTCGAACCGCTGACATTCGCCTTGTAAGGGCGACGCTCTACCAACTGAGCTAAGCACCCTGCCTAACCAACAAAGACGACTAGTTTACAGCATCTTTAAGGGCTTTACCAGCTCTAAATTTAGGTGAATTTGCAGCTTTAATCTTAATTGTAGCGCCTGTACGTGGATTGCGACCGTTACGTGCTTCACGTTTACCAACATAAAATGTACCAAAGCCGATTAGTGTTACCAAATCGCCTTTTTTCATTGCTTTTGTAATTGAAGCAGTTGTTGCATCTAAAGCACGGCCAGCTGCAGCCTTTGAAATTCCAGCTGCTGTTGCAATATCGTCAATCAGTTCAGATTTATTCACGTGTAATCCCCTCTCAAGGTTTATTAAATAAAGACTTCTTTGTCCTATCTGGGTATTGAATACCCGTATCAGCTTTATATCAAGCCAACAAAGGCTGTGTCAAGCTTTTATCGGCCTGATTTTCCACTTATTTTTTCTAGTGTTTGGTAGTACCAGATTGCGCAGTAGGATTTTCTGTTGATTTATCAGTGGCTTGAACTTCCTTTACGGGTTTT
>JACDEP010000034.1 GCA_013816325.1 Methylotenera sp. | reverse complement strand
CATCTATACCCATACGACCGGCACCAAATTCTTCGCCATTCAGGTAAATGGTCGGTACTGCCATTATTTTGCGCTCGTTGACTTCATCCTGAAATAAAGCGCCGTCGATCATTACATGGGTAATGTTCGGGTTGATTACAGATAGCAAGTTAAGTGACTGCACGACTTCTGGACAGTTATGGCAAGTGAGTGAGATATACGTCTCGAAATGAAACTTGCCTTCAAGGGCAGCAATTTGTGCGATCTTTTCTGCTTCGAGCTTGAGCGGATGTCCACCGGTTTGCAGCAATGCCAACACCAATGACGTGAACTCATGACCCATAGGAATACCGGCAAAACGGATTCCCGCTGGATGACCGTGTTTACCAATAGAGAAAGAAGGGGTGCGTAGGACGCTATTCCGACTTTCCGTTAAAGTAATCTTGTCAGAAATGCTCACAAGCTCTTGTAACAAATCCAGCATTTCGCGAGATGTATTACTATCGTCTGATGTATTGCTGTAGTCCAGGGAAACTACTATCTCAACAGGCTCTCTTAACATCGCCAAGTAAGTGACCAATTGGGTTTTAATATTGTTGTCTAATGCCATGATGTATTTATCTTTTGGATTTTTAGAGTTGTCTTACCGCTTTTGACGGTTTTAATGAAAAACTTAAAATGAAAACTTGGTATGCTTAATTTAGCGAGCGGGATGAAATGCAAGGCATGCGGCGCACAACAAACGAGATAGTACATTTAGTACAGCGAGTTTGTGAGCACCGCATAACGCAGCAGTTCGCCCGCACAGCAAATTAAGTTTTAGATTTTGCCAACCAAATCTAATGAAGGAGCCAAGGTATTCGCGCCTGGTGTCCAAGATGCTGGACATACTTCACCTGGATGAGATGCTACGTATTGTGCTGCCTGTGCTTTACGAATCAAATCTTGAGCTGAACGGCCAATACCTAAGTCATTCACTTCCGCAGCCTTGATAACACCTTCTGGATTGATTAAAAATGTGCCGCGCAGCGCTAAGCCTTCTTCTTCGATCATCACGCCAAAGTTGCGAGTGATTGTGCCAGTCGGGTCACCAATCATTGGATATTGGATTTTCTTGATTGTGTCTGATGCATCGTGCCACGCTTTATGCGTGAAGTGCGTGTCGGTTGATACTGAATAAATCTCTAAGCCCATTTTTTGGAATGTTGCATAGTTATCTGCTAAGTCACCTAGCTCTGTAGGGCACACGAAAGTGAAGTCAGCTGGATAAAAAACAAATGCAGACCATTTGCCTTTTAGGTCAGCTTCGGTCACATCTACAAATTTACCGTTGTGGAAAGCAGTTGCTTTGAAAGGTTTGATTTCGGTATTCACTAAAGACATGATATTTTCCTTGTATGGTGGATAAAGTTACGGGTTGGATAAAACTTAAATTGGATTATATAAACGACTGTACAATAAATCCAATATATCGTACTAATAGTATTGATAACCTAAGCTTATCTATACGGTTGGCATTGCGTAGAATACATTAAGGTTTAAGCCTGTGTGACGATAATATCCTGCGTAGCACTAGCACCAAAATTATCATGCCAAGTCACAGCCACCATATCGCCAAGTTTCGCATTCCTTAGCCTAAATGTCAGGTAGGGGTTTTTGGATACGCCGGTTCCCCACTGCGCTTCTAATACTGGCAAGCCATTGAGTGTCGCTGTGACCAGTTGAACAAAATGCGCTGGTATCAGCTCACCGTCATCCCCCTTTTTACGTCCAGTATCCATGGGGTGGCTCATCAACACCTTCACTTCAACATAGTCACCCTTAAGCTGGGCGCGCATTTTTATATTATCGGCAGCCATTAGCCACACCCATTTTCAAGCACTACTACATTTTTGGAATTGGTAAAATACTGGCTACCTACTTTTGCCACCACTTTGATATCCGAAGTTTCTGCCATCTTGATACGGGTAACAATAAAGGGCTCTGCACCATTACTGAATTTGTAATGGGCAATCAGCGGTGTCGGGTTCTTCTCCACTAGTATCATCAGGCTTTCGGTATTAGGGATATTGCTCCGTATTTCGACTTGTACAATCGCTCCATTTTCAGCCATATCCGGAGCTGTAACCTGAATATCCTGGGAATTGATTTCCCTGTCAATTTGGAGACTTTGGGTAGCATCATTTAATTTAACGGCTTCAAATGCGGCTTTATTCCACATTGCTGCCCATGCTTGCAAGGGTGCTAGAACAAGCAAGCTTAAAAAACCCAGCAAAAAATTCCGACGTTGCATTACGACCTCTGGCCTCTAGGGCAATTATTAAAGTTTAGCTTTCTTCTCGTCTATTAACATTGATTGCAATTGCTTCAAACGAGCTTCGACAATGGAATTCTGATAAAAGTCTCCATCTTTCGCTTTTACCGCTAAATCCATCTGTTCGACTGCATGGGGCAAGTCATATTTCCGGTAGTAAGCCTCCCCAAGAGCTTGGTGGCTCAAAAGCTCCTTGTTTTTTATGCTATAAGCCTTAGCCAGTAAATCATAAAAATATGGATCATCGGAATATAAATCCTGCTTATTCTGTACAAGCTTAATCACATTATCGGGCTGCTTGATGGCTAAAAAATGCTCTGCATAACCATAAATCAGGCCGCGATTATCTGGAAACACGTTCAAAGCAGCGGCATATTTCTTCTCGGCTTGCTGCGGATTATTTTTCGCAACATCGATATGCGCAGCCAAGTTTTCTATCATAGGATGCAACGGCGCATTCTTCTTGAGCCAAGCGGCCTCTTTCTCAGCTTTTACCAAATCATTCTTTCGTAATAACGCTACAGCCAAGCCATAATGTTCTGCGGCTTCATTGGTATAACTGCGCTCGCGAATATTCTGCTCAAATATGTCAATGGCCGATTGCGAGGTGCCAATACTGGCGCGTAATTTCGCTTTTACATACTGAAACTCAACGCTATCTGCTACCCGCTTGTAAGACATTTGCTCGACGCGGTTAGTCACATCGGCAATACGTTCGGTGGTTAACGGGTGGGTGCGCAAGAAGCCCGGGGCATTACCTTCTGCAAAGCGTGTACCGCGCTGCAAAGTATTAAAGAACGCGGGCATGGCGCGCACATCAAACCCACCGCTTTCCAATATCTGCAAGCCTACGCGATCTGCTTCACGCTCATGTTCACGTGTAAAATCGAGCTGCTTCTGCACCCCCGCAGCCATAGACGTAGTTAGCGCACCACTGGCAAGTTGCGGGTTCGCGCGTGAAACCAATAAGGCCAAAGCAATACCAGCAATATTTTTGAATGTATCGTATTTTTGTGATGCCAACATGCGCGCCAGATGGTGCTGTGTCACGTGACCTATTTCATGGCCCAGCACACTAGCGAGTTCCGATTCACTATTTGCCGCAAGTATAAGCCCCGTATGCACGCCGATCACCCCACCCGGCATTGCAAATGCGTTGATTGTATTATCCTGCACTACAAAAAAATTGAATTTCTGGAGTCTATCCGGACCATTCGCTACCAACCTTGCACCTAAAGCCTGTAGATAATCTTTTATTTCAATATCTTGCAACACTTCATCGCTAATGGCTACGTCACGTAGGATTTGCTCGGCAATCGCCTGTTCCTGCTGAGAAGAGAGTACTGTTGCGGAATTATCCCCTAATTCCGGTAATTCATTTGCTGATACTGTCGTTAAAGTTAACGCTGAAGCCAGTGCTAAAAAAATTATTGATGATTTATAGTGCATAGTTGTTATGATAACGGTTACCGCCAATCGGTTCATAGAATATATTGCCAGAAACCGCACCCAATATGACGCAAACCAATAAAACACTCACCCATTTTGATGCTAGTGGCCAAGCACATCTGGTAGATGTAGGCAGCAAAAATGAAACGCACCGCATCGCTATTGCCAGTGGCAGTATCAGCATGTTGCCAGCCACATTACAACTTATCCTGCAAGGTACTGCCAAAAAAGGTGATGTGTTAGGCATTGCCCGCATCGCCGCTATTCAAGCCAGCAAAAAAACGTCTGACTTAATACCGCTATGCCATCCTATTTCATTGACTCGTGTTGTGGTTGATTTTGAAATAAATGAAGCGGCCAGCATCATTGCTTGCATCGTGACCACTGAAGTTTATGGCAAAACGGGGGTTGAAATGGAGGCGCTTACCGCTGTGAACATTGGCCTATTGACCATTTACGATATGTGCAAAGCAGCTGACAGAGGTATGGTCATCAGCGATATTAAGTTACTGGAAAAACATGGTGGAAAGTCGGGTGATTGGCTCGCAAATAGATAAATGACTGATATACCCTTAGTAAAAAAGATGTAGCACAACGCCAACTCGCCTCTGCTATTAGATTATTTATTCTTGAATGGGATGATCCTATATCAATCTATTCACTAGCTCCTAATTCATGGGAATTATAGACGTCTTATGAAATAAGCTGGACTCGATAGTTTATCAAATCAGAGTCGAGAGAATATAGCTAAGCATCTAGATTTTAAGAAAAAATTTCATAAATTCTCCATATAGAAATTTCTTCAAACATGCAAATAAAGACTCAGATGAAATTCTCCATAATTTCGATGCGTTAAAAGTCGATTCAGTATTAATTCTTGCTGTAGAAGATTACCTTCGACTTTATCAAAAAGCGCCGATTGAATTCCAAGTTTATCAGTTATGTTTTTTAGCAGTTTATCCGTCAAAAATAGCTATTATTGATTTAGAAAATACCTTAAGAATCAATAAGTAATATTTTCCCTAATATCGAGAAATGCCTCGGGATGAGCAAATCTCTGCAGGAAATCAGATACTAAAAAAGTATTTGTACGATAAAGATCTTGTAATGGATAAAAATACCGAATCTATTCCAGAACTACAATTTTCAAACTATCAAATTAGCTACTAATTCAGCACTCGCCGGCGCCATAGTTAGACCATACCTGAAATGTCCGGTATTTAAATAAAGGTTCTTGATGTTAGGATGAGCGCCAATCGTAGGCAAGTTATCCGGCGTACCTGGCCGCAGTCCGCTCCAGTGCTTGATGATGGGCAAATCTTTTAAAGCAGGCATAATGGCTGCTGCCTTGGCTCTTAATTGATCGCGTATGATTTCGGTAGTCGTCGGGTCAAAACCCACGTCTTCTAAGGTACTGCCTGCCAAGAGATAGCCATCGCGACGCGGCACCATGTAAAATCCCTCTTTATAAACCATGTGTTCAAGATTTTTTGCAGGTTTATAGAGCAGTATCTGGCCACGCATCGGTTTGATATTGAGCTGGCTAGCGGTTTCCTTTAGCAGTTCAAAACTCCATGCCCCGGAGGTGACGATAAAGATATCGGCTTTTAAATGCTCACCTGTCTGAGTTTCCCAACTGCTTAAATTTTGCGTTTCTTGGAGTGGTTTAAGCTCAGTGCGTTCCAATAACGTCACATTGTTTTTTTCTAGCCAAGCGCGTAATGCCTGCATAAGTCTGGGCGGACGAACCTGGCTAACGGTGGGCAGCCACAAAGCATTACCATCATAGTTAGCCAAGCTGGGTTCAAAGCCTGATCTGACTTGTTGAAACGGCAGTTGATTTTGTTTACACCAGTTTTGCGCTGCAACTTCATCGAACGGCGGCAAAAGCAGCATGCCGGATTGAATCAGCTCCGCGTCTAAGCCGGTTTCCTTAAACAGAGTTGCACAGGTTTCTTCATAAAGTTCTGCACCACGCATGGTGAGTTGGTTCACTTCATGCAGATACATCCATGGCAATAGCGGGAATAGAATGCCGGCGCCGGCCCATGACGATTCGCCTGACGTCTGGCTTGCAATCTGGTTGCGCTCAACGATGGTAACAGCGTAACCACGCTTTACTAGCGCCATTGCTGTCGTGCAACCGACGATGCCGCCGCCTACGATTAATACTTTATATTTCATACGCGCTTTTAGAAGACGAACAAAAATTACTTGTTCGCTACACGACCTATCAAGATTGCATTCTGTGCATTGATTAAGCCTGTTGGCTGACCTAATAGCACAATCACATCACCCTCTGCCAGCGGTGTTTGATCGCTCGGCTCAGAGCCTGAAGAGTTAGGTCGACGAATGGATTTAACCTCCACGGCAAAGCTTTCCAATTGCATCTCTGTTAACCGTCTGCCCACGGCAAAAGCTCCGGCTGAAATAATGACTGAATGCAGACGGACTTGCTGCTTTTCCAAGTCTAGACTTTCAGCATCGGAAATACCGTGAAAATAACCTTTGAATAATTTATAGCGTTCTTCACGGAACAGGCGAATGCGTTTCACTACACGGTGCAATGGCACGCCAAGTAACATCAAGGCATGTGAGGCCAGCATGAGGCTCCCTTCCAGCAACTCAGGCACCACTTCTGCTGCACCTGCTTCACGCAAGGCTTCCATATTGGAGTCATCCACGGTACGCACAATCACCGGTAACTGCGGGTAAGTTTCCTGCACTACATGCAGAATCTTCATTGCAGCAGGATTGTCAGCATAACTGATGATCAATGCCTTGGCGCGAGCGCCGCCCGCGGCTTCTAGCACGACACGGCGACCGGCATCGCCATACATGACATTCTCGCCCGCGGCTGCGGCTTCCAGCACTCGGGCCGGGTCAATATCCAACGCGATAAACGGTATATTCTCTTCTTTCAGGAAACGCCCTAAATATTGTCCACTTCGGCCATAGCCGCAAATAATCACGTGGTCATGTAAATTTTTACCGACGTTATCGATTTCCTGGATGATCTATCCACTATTACGGTTATAGCTGCTGACCATGCGCCTGGCAATACGGCCATTGTATTGAATCATGAACGGCGCAATGACCATGGATAGCAAGGCAGCGGCCAACACTACCTGCAGCGCTTGCCCGTTGATGATTTTTTGTTCCAATCCCAGTGCTAATATCACGAAGCTAAACTCACCCGCTTGAGCCAGGATTACGCCTGTACGAATGGCAACGCCCGTTTCATATTTCACCAGCCTCACTACGAGCGCCACCACAGCCGCCTTAAAGAGTATAAAGCCGACCAATATCATCAATACTTGCGGGAAATAATCCAAGACCTGATGGTAATCCAGCAGCATGCCCATACTGATAAAGAACAAGCCTAGAAGAATGTCACGGAATGGCGATATATCGGATTCCACTTGGTAACGGTAGCGTGTCTCGGAAATCAGCATACCCGCGATGAACGCTCCAAGCGCGTAGGATAAACCCGCTAGCTTGGTAGCAAAGGCTAGCAGCAAGGTAATCATCAGCACATTCATTACAAACAATTCACGCGAACGCTGGCTGGCCACTAAATTGAACCACGGATTGATGAGCCATTTACCCAAAGTGAACAGGAATAACAGCATTGCCGCTGCCTTTAGCATGGCCAAGCCTAATACATCCATAAGATTAGCGCCGGTAATACCTAATGCCGGGATGATGACAAGGATAGGCACGACGGCGATATCCTGAAATAACAGTACACCAATACTCAAGCGCCCATGCCGTGAATTCAGGTCTACGCGTTCAGCCAGCATCTTAGAAACAATGGCTGTAGATGACATAGCCAGCGCAGAACCAACCACAAATGCTGCAGACCAGTCCAAACCGGCCAATTTGGCGATGAAGGTGATAACTACCAGTGTAATCACCACCTGCGCGCCACCTAAACCTAGTACCTTGCTGCGCATGGCATACAGTTGTGACAGGCTGAATTCCAACCCGATACTAAACATCAGAAAGACGATACCAAACTCAGCAAACTCACGATTTGCATCACTATCCGGTAGTAAGCCAAAGGTATGAGGACCTAAAGCAATACCCACCAAGAAATAAGCCAGCATGGCAGGTAAGCGGAAAGCGCGGAACAGCGCCACGCCTAGCACAGAGCTAATTAGTAATATCAATATTAAAGGTAAGGTTTCAAACATAATGATCTGTATTGCTTTCTTAGTAGAGCTTTTTTAAATACATATTTATTCAGATTATGCATGCATTATAGGTGCATGTGTTGCAACCTACCAAAAGGAATAGGTGAGTTAAATCAATGGCAGATGCGCTTATTGGCGGGAGTTTAAAAGCCGATTCATAGCAATATTTATGCCTAACATAATGTTTTTTTACAAATTTCAGCAAAAATGTACTTAAAATGACGGTTTAGACTTTATAACTCTGTCATTCCCTTTTATACTAGCCTTAACAGTATGCCAAAATTTTTAAAATAATCTCAAAGCGCGATGCACTCACCATTGAATAAAAAGCCTGCTTCATCTGCTCCAAGCTTAAAACAGCCAACGTTGGCGTTAGCGCGGGATATATTAGCGCTGGAAGCCAGCGAGATAGAAGTATTGTCGAAACGGTTGGATGGAAACTTTGTTGATGCAGTTGAACTCATTTTACGATGTCAGGGCCGGGTTGTAGTAAGCGGCATGGGCAAATCCGGTCATATTGGTGGCAAAATCGCCTCTACACTAGCCAGTACCGGCACCCCGGCTTTTTTCATGCATCCGGCTGAGGCCAGCCATGGTGATCTAGGCATGATTACCGCGGGCGATATCGTGATTGCACTTTCAAACTCTGGTGAAAGTGATGAGATTTTAGCGATCGTATCGCCTCTCAAAAGATTAGGTGCCAAAATCATCGCCATTACCGGTAAGGATTCTTCTACCCTGGCTAAAGCAGCAGATATCCATTTGAGCGCTAGTGTATCAAGGGAAGCCTGTCCTCTAGGCTTGGCGCCAACATCCAGTACTACAGTGGCATTAGCTCTCGGCGACGCATTGGCTTTATGTATTTTAGATAGACGTGAATTTACCGCTGAGGATTTCGCTCGCTCCCACCCTGGCGGCAGCCTTGGACGCCGTTTGCTGATACATGTGAGGGACTTGATGCGTACCGGCGAAAACATCCCTAAAGTTGAAGCAGGAACTTCGCTCTTACAAGGTTTACTGGAAATGTCACGTAAAGGTTTAGGGCTTACTGCAATTATAGATAGCACCAATAAACCTATCGGCATATTTACTGATGGCGACTTACGCCGCGCATTTGAGCAGCAAGTCAATATCACAACCGCCACTATGGCCGATGTGATGCACAAAGACCCGTTTACCATTCATTTAGATAAGTTGGCGATTGAGGCGGTAGAAATTATGGAACAGCGCAAGATCAATGCGCTTTTAGTCACTAATGACAGTGGCATTTTGGTGGGTGCTCTGAATATGCATGATCTCTTACTGGCAAAGGTAGTATAAATACATGGACATCAGTAAAGAACTACAGCAGCGCCTGGTAAAAATCAAACTTTTGATACTAGATGTGGATGGTGTAATGACCGACGGCGGCCTCACTATTGGCGATGATGGACAAGAATATAAGACTTTTCACTCGCACGATGGCTTGGGAATGAAGTTGCTAAAGGCTACTGGTGTTAATGTGGCCATCATCACCGGGCGTACATCTAATGTGGTAAAACAACGCGCAGAAAGCACCGGCGTTGCGCATTTTTACCAAGGGGCTGATGACAAGTTGGCAGCATTTGATGACTTGCTGGAAAAATCTGGTTTGTTAGCAGAGCAGTGTGGATTTATGGGTGACGACGTGGTGGACCTACCGCCCATGTTAAAAAGTGGCCTCGCAGTTGCTGTGCCGGACTCCGCTGCTCTATTGCTACAACATGCTCATTACGTAACCAAGAAAAGCGGTGGTCGCGGCGCAGTAAGAGAGGTATGTGAAATGATCATGCGGGCGCAGGGTACGTTTGATGGTCAGATGGCACAATTTCTAACCCAAGCCCATATTTCTAATTAAGCTATATGATCGATACGTATGATCAAAACCGTCAATATTTTGTGAGCTTGAAGGCATGAGTATTAATGTACGTTCTGCGTTCATATTCCCATTAGTACTGCTTTCCTTGATGGCATTACTGACTTTCTGGATCAGCCGTGTAGTACAGCCTTCAGCTGCAAAAATGGATGGTACCAGTCGCCACGACCCAGATTATATTGTGAATAATTTTGTTACTACACAAACCGATATTAACGGAGATTTACGCTATAAATTAGCAGCAGTAGAAATGAAACATTTCCCAGATGATGACAGCACAATTCTACAACGGCCACGTTACACGCAGTTCGCCGTGGATAAGCCTTACACACAAGTAGAGGGTTTGCGGGGTTACGTATCTAAAAATGGTGATCAGGTAGAGGTTGTGGATAATGTCAGGGTGATCCGCCAGGCTTTTGAGGAAAAAGGCGAGATGACCGTGGATACCAACTATTTAAAAATTTTTCCGAATGAAGAGATCGTACAGACACCTAGCCCTGTCGTAATTAGGCAAGCGCCAAAAACGGTGATCTACGCTACCGGGATGATTTATGAGAAGGCGAGCCGTACTGTGACCTTGCTGCATAAAGTAAAAGCGCATTATGAAAAACCCGTGGTTCAAAAAACGAAGGCCGCCTCAGCCAGAACGGACATTGAGATATCGGGAAATGCACCAGTAAATAATAGCCCTACAACAATTAAACCCGCGAGTCGTAATCCTCGTAATGATCCTGACAACACCAATAATACTAATGCTAGCCCTAGCCAGCCATTAGCCACTCAACCAACGATATCGGGCAACCCATCCAGCCCCCAAAATGCGCGCATTCGGAGACGCTATGAGTAAATTTTTAAACACTGTATTACCAAAATTAATCATGAGCAGCCTGCTCTTGTCATTCGGTTTTTCGAGTCGCGCTTTTGCTGAATCTGCGGACCGTGACAAACCGATTGACCTTGAGGCGGATACGGTAAAAGTGGACGATGCCAAGCAGATCAGCACTTATTCCGGCAATGTTATCCTGACCCAAGGCACGCTGATCATCCATGCCGATAAATTAGTTGTGCGTGAAGATAAAGAAGGTTTCCAGCACAGCACTTCGCTAGGAAATCCCACTACCTTCAAGCAGAAACGCGAAGGCAAAAACGAATATATGGAAGGTAGCGCTCTGCGCATTGAATACGATGGCCGTATGGATAAAGTGCAGCTGTATACCAAAGCCTGGGTAAAACGCGGTGAGGATATCGTGCATGGCGATTACATCATGTACGACGCCAACGCCGAATATGCAGAAGTGATAGGCGGCGGAACAGCAGCGCCGGGCAATACCGGCGGCCGTGTTCGTGCGGTGATTCAACCGAAAAATAAAAAAGCCACTCCACAAGCAAGCCCTGCCAAGCCTAATGATGGCAATTCTGGCGCCACTGCACCTGATGTGAACTCTGTAGTGCAGCCTACCAGCAGCAATGCTGTGCCTGTAAAAAATATGCGCCTTAGCAGAAGCTTGGAAGTCAGTAGCGACACTAAATAAGCTTGCTAGATTAATACCGGATAATAAACATTTATGAGTGAACTCATCGTAGAAAACCTTAAAAAATCCTATAAGGCCAAGAATGTCGTGCAGGATATTTCCCTCACCATCAAAAGCGGCGAGGTAGTAGGCTTGCTCGGTCCGAATGGAGCAGGGAAAACCACCAGCTTTTACATGATGGTGGGCTTAGTACCTTTAGACGAAGGCCGGATTTTGCTGGATGGCAAAGACCTGAGCCGCATGCCTATCCATATGCGCGCAAGGATGGGTCTGTCATATTTACCACAAGAGCCTTCCATTTTTCGCAAGCTCACCGTTTCAGAGAATATCCTTGCCGTACTGCAGCTTCAGGAAATGACCGAAGCAGAGATGGACGATAAGCTAGAATCGCTGCTTGAAGAATTGCATATCACGCATATCCGCGATAATGCCGCCGTAAGCTTATCCGGCGGTGAGCGTCGCCGTGTAGAAATTGCCCGCTGCCTAGCTTCTAATCCCAGTTTTATTTTGTTGGATGAGCCTTTTGCCGGTATCGACCCGATTGCTGTCATTGATATTCAGAAAATCATCCGCTTCCTGACCGCACGCAATATTGGCGTGCTGATTACCGACCATAATGTGCGCGAAACCCTCGGTATCTGCGACCGCGCCTATATTGTCAACCAAGGGCATGTATTTGCCTCTGGCATACCAGACGAAATCGTTGAGAACCAAAGCGTACGCGAAGTCTACTTAGGTAAGAACTTCCGTCTATGAAACAAGGTTTACAACTCCGCTTTTCGCAGAGCCTTTCACTAACCCCGCAATTACAGCAAGCCATTCGCTTACTGCAGCTATCGACCCTGGAGCTTAACCAAGAAATTGATGCACTCATGCAAACTAACCCCTTGCTCGAACGCGATGAAGCTAATGAGGATGATTTTCACCCAGGGGATGCCATACCGCCGAGTAATGGCGAGGCTTCTACAAGCCCAGAGGGCGTCCCGGAGATTGCGCAACCTAGCGACGTAGCCACCGGTTCCGAGGCCGATAGTTTCAATAACGATTTTACTGAGCAGTCTATTGAAACAAGCCAGCAAACCGAAGTTCCAGAAACTGAAGTTCTGGAATTTGAGGTAGGCGCCCCTGATTACCAGTCCGAGTTTGATGACGAATTTGATGAATTTTCCAACGGCAGCCGTTGGGATGAAAACAGTACTCCATCCGACGACGATAGTGATTTTAAACAACAAGAAACCCTGCAAATAAGTCTGAGTGTACATCTGCTTTCACAATTGAAACTCATGCCTTTATCAGAGCGTGATCAATCGTTGACGATGTTGCTGGTGGACAGCATTAATGAGGATGGTTATCTGGAAGAGTCCCTAGAGGACATCGCCGAACAGATGCCCCTCGAGCTCGAGATCGATGAAATAGAACTGCAAACGGCTTTACGCTTGATTCAGAACTTAGATCCGCCAGGGGTTGGTGCCCGCAATTTAAGCGAATGCCTATTATTGCAACTAGAAACGATGCCGCAAAGCACGCCGCACTTGGCTTTAGCTATTAAAACTGCGAAACAGCATCTTCCCGCCTTGGGCGCCCGCGACTTTAGCAAGTTACGCAAAGAACTGAGTTGTGACGAAGCCACCTTAAAGCAAATACAACAGCTGATTGTCAGTCTTAATCCCCGCCCCGGTAGTTCATTCAGTTTGATTGGTTCCGAGCATTACATCCAGCATGAAGTTATCGTAAAAAAGATTAAAGGCATCTGGATAGCTAGCTTGAATGACGGTGTGATTCCCAAGTTGAAGATCAATCAGCTCTATGCGGGGATTTTGAAACGTAACCGCGATAGCTCCAGCCAATACCTGCAAAGCCAAATGCAAGAAGCCAAATGGATGATCAAGAATATCCAGCAGCGCTTTTCTACCATCCTGCGCGTTTCGCAAGCGATTGTGGATAGGCAACGAAATTTCTTGGAGTATGGCGAAGTCGCTATGCGCCCATTGGTATTGCGTGAAATTGCTGATGAACTGGAGTTGCACGAATCGACAATTTCACGCGTGACAACCAATAAATATATGCTGACGCCGCGGGGAATTTTTGAGCTTAAATACTTCTTCGGCAGTTCGGTTTCAACCGACAGTGGCGGCACTTGCTCAGCCACGGCAATTCGCGCCTTGATTAAGCAACTAGTCGAACAAGAAAACCCGAAAAAACCTTATTCAGATAACCAAATTACGGAATTATTAGCTAAGCAGGGGATTGTGGTAGCGCGTCGAACGATTGCAAAATACCGGGAAACTTTGAATATCGCCCCAGCTAGCTTGAGAAAAACGCTATAAGTTTAGCTGGTCGATTTCATTACTATAGCACTAATTTAATAGCAAAAAATGCACTTTTGAATTTCTTAGGCAATTCTTAAAATAGGTTGGTACAGACCCTTGTTAAAGTAGTAAACTGAAATTGTACTGAAAGTTTTTGAAGTACCTAGAATTTTAAATAGCTGGGAATTTTCATACGTTACAGATTGCTTGAAATGCCCTTCTACCAGTTTTAAGTACGACATAAACTGTAAGAACATTCTAAAAGGAGCAAGTCATGAATTTACAATTAACCGGTCATCATTTAGAAATAACGCCTGCATTACGAGACTATGTCAAAAGCAAATTAACGCGCATCAGTAACCACTTTGATCATGTTATCGATGTTAAAGTCACCATGAGTGTTGAAAAGCTCGCTCAAAAGGTTGAAGCCACGCTGCATGTACCTGGCAATGATCTACATGCCGCTTGCGAAGATGGCAATATGTATAGTGCGATTGATATGCTTACCGACAAACTCGATCGTCAAGTGGTCAAGCACAAAGAGAAAAATGGCGATCATCACAAGACAAATGGCGCAGTTAAACATCAAAACGTTGAATAACTTCTTTCGGAAAATATGGCTCAAATAAACGTTACTGAGCTATTCAAACAAACCCGTCGTAAGCTCAAACTAAAATGGATTGCTGGGCTAGACGGCGGGATTAAAACCCTCAATAGCCAAGCAGTTACCAAACCTTCCTTAGCACTCATCGGTCACCTCAATTTTGTGCATCCTAATCGTGTGCAAGTCATGGGCTGTGCGGAAATGGATTACCTTCGCAGTCTTCCAGATGAAGAAGCTGAACGTAGTATTGCTAATCTATATTCGACCGATTTGGCAGCCGTGATCGTGGCGAATGGCGAAAGCGTTCCAGATTCCTTGATTTCAGCTGCAAACGAGCAAAATACCCCGCTTTTTAGTTCACCCTTACGCAGTCCAGAGTTGATGGATATCCTAAGCCATTTTTTGGCTCAGGCAGTGGCAGAGACGACAAGCGTGCATGGCGTGTTTATGGAAGTACAAGGCTTTGGCGCGCTCATTAAAGGTGATGCTGCCATCGGTAAAAGTGAACTCGCCCTGGAGCTCATTTCACGCGGGCATCGCTTAATAGCCGATGATATCGTCGACTTCTACCGCATATCACCAGAGCGGATAGAAGGCCGTTGTCCGCCCCTACTACAGGATTTCTTAGAAGTGCGTGGCCTGGGGATATTGAACATACGCGCCTTGTTTGGTGATAATTCAGTGAAGCCTACCAAGCCCTTAGACCTAATCATTAAGCTGGAAATGGCCGATAAACAAGCGCCTCAGCTATTAGATAGACTTAGCGTCAAAAGACAGCATGAAGAAGTGTTAGGGGTTAAAATCTCTAAGATTAGAATTCCAATCGCGGCAGGTCGTAATATTGCGGTATTAGTAGAAGTAGCAATCCGCAATCACATGCTACTATTACGAGGTATCAATGCGACCAAGCAGTTCACCCAACGCCAGCAACGTGAGATGAAAAAAATTAAATAGTTAAGCTATTTACCTATGAAACAATTAATTATAGTCACGGGCCTTTCCGGCTCAGGTAAGAGTATTGCACTTAGGGCGCTGGAAGACAGCGGGTATTACTGTATCGACAACTTACCGGCGACTATGTTGCCGCATATTCCAGAGCATCTTAATGCAACCCTTCATGATCATGTAGCGGTAAGTATTGATAGCCGCAGCGCCGCTATTGAAACGCTGCCAGCGCATATCGAGAAATTAAAATCATTAAACATTAATACCCAGGTGC
>JACDEP010000161.1 GCA_013816325.1 Methylotenera sp. | reverse complement strand
AAAGCAGCGATTCGCTTGATTTCCTTGAGCACCTTAAAGTAGACCTGTTCCCGGATGAAGTTTATGTATTTACCCCGCAAGGCAAGATATTGGCCTTGCCAAAAGGCGCGACAGCGGTGGATTTTGCCTATGCCGTGCATTCCGATATTGGCAATTGCTGCGTAGCGGTGCGTATCAATCATGAACTGGCACCGCTACGTACCGAGCTACACAATGGCGATCATGTGGAAATTATCACGGCAGCATTGGCAAAACCAAATCCTGCTTGGCTTAATTATGTGGTCACAGGGCGCGCCCGAGCGCATATTCGACATTTTCTCAAATCCCAACAATCCAGCGAGTCTGCGCACATTGGTGAACGCATGCTCAATCAGGCATTGCGCGCTATGCATGTAGAGCCCTCAGAAATTTCCGAACAGCATTGGCAGAAACTCATCCGCGATTACGGTGCGAAGAAAAAAGCCGATATCCTATCAGACATTGGTTTGGGCAAACGCCAGAATGTCATGGTGGCACATCAGCTCGTGGCCATGACGGATGGTCACGTAGAAAAACATACCAAACTGCCGATGAAATCCCTTGATACCATTACCATACGCGGTACCGAGGGCATGGCCGTGCAGTTTGCGCAATGCTGCAGGCCCATTCCGGGCGACCCAATTCTTGGCTTTATCAATAAAGATAAAGGCTTAGTCATCCATACCCATGATTGTCCAAGTGTGCGTAAATTCAGGCTAGACCCGGACAAATGGCTGGATGTGGAATGGGAACCGGAAAGTAACCGCCTGTTTAAAACCAATCTCAACTTAACCGTGGCAAATCAGCCTGGCATGTTAGCTAAAATTGCTGCAGGTATTGCCGATGCAGGTTCTAATATCGATAATGTAAGCGTAGAAGAAGCAGATGGCAGCGTATATGCGAATCTGTATTTCACGGTACAGGTAAAAAACCGCATCCATTTGGCAGATTTGATGCGGGGCCTGCGCAAAATACCGGATGTAGTCCGGATTAACCGCACCAAAGGCAATGCTAACGGTAATGGGGCCAAATCTAGCGCTCAATAGACTTTATTATTTCTACAACATAATTAATTATCATGACAACACAATCATTTAAAAAAAAAATTATCCAAACTAACGGCGCACCTGCGGCTATCGGTACCTATTCTCAAGCAGTAAAAGTCGGCACTACCGTTTACCTGTCTGGTCAAATCGGCTTGGATCCAGACACTATGCAGATGGTAGATAGCATTGAAGCGCAGATCCACCGCGTATTCACTAACCTTAAAGCCGTGGCAGAAGCGGCTGGCGGCAGCTTGAATGATCTAGTTAAACTCAATATTTTCTTAACCGATTTAGCGCACTTCGCGTTAGTGAATACCATCATGGTTGAATACTTTAGCCAACCATTCCCAGCCCGCGCAGTGGTAGGTGTGGCTTCGTTGCCGCGTGCCGCCCTGATAGAGGCTGATGGTGTGATGGAAATCTTAGGCTAACAATTTTCGTCCTGTGAGCAGCCAATATACAGATCTGCCAGCAGGGCTGCCGGTGCCGAGCGATGATGGATTGGCGGCCCATTTAAAGGGCATAGCTTTACCCAATGTGTTGTTTGATTCTACAGGCGGACATCAGGTCGACCTGCGGGCAATTTCAGGTACAGTAGTGGTGTATGTGTATCCTCTCACAGGTCGCCCTGGAATAGCATTGCCAGAAGGCTGGGACGAGATTCCCGGAGCCCGCGGCTGTTCACCCCAGGCTTGCGACTTTAGTAATCATCATCAGCAATTACAGGATTTAGGCGCAACAGTTTTTGGTTTAAGCACGCAAACCAATGACTACCAGGCTGAACTCAAACAGCGCTTACATTTATCTTTTGATTTGCTAAGTGATAGCGACTTTCAATTGAAGCATGTCTTGCATTTACCGGTTTTTGAAGTTGGGAAGCTGGTACTTTATAAGCGTCTTACTTTAATTGCTGAAGCGCAAACCATTAAAAAAGTCTTTTACCCGGTTTTTCCACCGGACGTACACGCGTCACAAGTAATCGCCTGGTTGAAGAATCACTAGCGTTATGACCAATATTGCTGAGATAAAAGCGTTCAGTAAACCGCTAATCGCTAACCTGCAGAAGCTAGGTATCAACAATATCCAAGGGCTGTTATTACATTTACCACTACGGTATATCGATGAAACGCGCATCACGGCAATACGCGATTTGCGTTTAGGCGACTCCACCCAATGCGAAGGTGAAATAGTCCATGCTGAAGTTACTTATAAACCACGAAAAGCACTGATTGCCAGGCTGGAAGATGCAAGTGGCCAGCTGACTTTACGTTTCTTGAATTTTTATCCCAGCCAGATAGCAGCGCTTAAAGTAGGAACCAAATTAAGAATATATGGCGAGGTGCGCAACGGATTTTTTGGGTACGAGATGGTGCATCCCACTTGTAAGGCCGTAGGTGCGCAGACGGTGGTATCTGAAACGCTGACCCCAGTATATCCAACCGTGGCTGGTTTAACCCAGCCCAATCTGCGTAAAGCGATACGCACCGCATTGAACCAAAATGCTTTGTCCGAAACTTTGCCGGCATCAATCTACCAGCGTTTCAAATTCCCCACTTTCGCAGCCAGCTTGCAAGCATTACATAACCCCTTGCCAGATGCGGATCTACAGACTTTGGAAGACCGCGCCACACTTGAATGGCAGCGCCTTGCTTTTGACGAGCTGCTAGCCCAACAGCTTTCAATGCGTAAGCACCATGCACGCCGTCGCAGTATAGATGCGTCGCAATTTGTGCCTTCTAAACAATTGGTTTCGGCATTGTTAAAAAGCCTGCCGTTTGCGCTGACTACAGCACAGCAGAAAGTAGCCTTGGAAATCGAACATGATTTAACGCAGGCTCATCCTATGCAACGCCTTTTACAGGGCGATGTAGGTAGCGGCAAAACGATAGTGGCGTGTATGGCGGCATTACAGACTATCGAAAATGGTTGGCAAGTCGCATTGATGGCGCCTACCGAAATACTCACTGAGCAGCATTACCGTAAAATGCTAGGTTGGCTTGCGCCGCTCAATATACAAATCGCATGGTTGACAGGTAGTCAATCTAAAAAAGATCGTACGGCCTCGCTAGAGACTATTGCCAATGGCAAAGCGCAGCTCGTCATAGGTACCCATGCTTTGTTCCAAGAAACCGTTCGATTTAAAAAGCTAGGCCTGGCGATTATCGATGAACAGCATCGCTTTGGAGTTCAGCAACGCTTGGCTTTGCGCCAGAAAGGCCAGCCTGAACCGCATCAGCTTATGATGACAGCCACCCCTATTCCGCGCACTTTATCCATGAGCTATTACGCAGACCTGGATGTATCAGTGATCGATGAATTGCCACCCGGCCGCACGCCGATTGTCACCAAACTGATATCGGATGAACGTCGTGAGGAAATTCTGCAGCGGGTACGTGAAGCTTGTCTGCATGGCAACCAGGCATATTGGGTATGCCCGTTGATTGAAGAATCCGAAGTGCTGCAGTTGCAAACAGCCAACGAAACTTATAATTTAATGTTGAATGAGTTCCCCGAATTGAAAGTGGGCCTCGTACATGGCCGCATGAAGCCCGTGGAAAAACAAGCCGTAATGGCAGCATTCAACACAGGCGAAACCCAGTTATTAGTGGCTACTACTGTCATAGAAGTAGGGGTTGATGTGCCCAACGCCAGTTTAATGGTGATAGAGCATGCTGAGCGCATGGGACTAAGCCAGCTCCACCAACTGAGAGGCCGCGTCGGTAGGGGCGCTGTAAAGAGTACCTGCATCTTACTATACCAAAAGAAGCTTTCAGAAACTGCGCGTGCGCGCTTAAAAATCATCTACGAAAGTGATGATGGTTTTGCCATTGCTCAAGCCGACTTGCATCTTCGTGGACCCGGTGAATTGATGGGAGTACGCCAGAGCGGAGTGCCCATGCTAAAAATAGCAGATTTAGATCGAGACGTACATTTACTTGAAATGGCAAAATCTATGGCAGACGAGCTTTTAAGCAAATATCCTTTTGAAGTGGAACGTCATTTGGACCGCTGGATGAGCAGTGCTGGCGAGTTGGTCAAAGTTTAAACACTATAAATTTAAACGTGAAAATCGATTATTCAACTCGACCGCGAAGCAATTGGCTTAAAAAACCGATAATGAGCGGTCACTTTCATAGTTGGCTCATTAATAGCGGCTCATTAACCGCACGGTTACAGCAACGTTACTCCGACTTTCAGGTGAAGCCGGTATTTCTTGAATATGCAAAACCATTTCCAGACGAAGTGTGCTCTTTGCATGTCCCCAACTATAAAACGGCATTGATACGTGAAGTATTCCTAATCGGAAACAAAAAAGCAGTAGTATTTGCCCATAGTGTTATGCCTCGCTCATGCTAGCGCGGGCGCTGGTTGGGCTTGAACTATTTAGGCAATAAACCATTAGGCGCCACGCTGTTTGCAGACCCATTAGTAAAGCGTACGCCCCTGGCCTATAAAAAACTTATACCGCATCATGCTTTATACCAGAAAGCCACGAGTCATTTAACGGACAAGCCGGCTTACTTATGGGCGCGCCGTTCGGTATTTAGTTTAGATTGCGCTAGTATTATGGTAACAGAGGTATTCTTACCGCAGCTTTTGGAGTAGTAGAAAACCATGAACATGCAGAAAGTAATTCAAAAAATAGACGTTTATGAACGTTTAATGCGCCTAGATAAACCCGTTGGCATCTTATTACTGATATGGCCTACGCTATGGGCCTTGCTC
>JACDEP010000160.1 GCA_013816325.1 Methylotenera sp. | reverse complement strand
GCTTACTGCAGGACATGCTGGTGCTGATTTTTTACTCAGCCTAACCGAAAAAACTTTGTGGATTGCACATGAAGTTCCCTCAACTCCCATACTCATTCCCGCCAAGCCGCACAGCCTGCCATCGCTGTATAGGGCGATTGATGCTTGCCTGGCTGCAAATAAACCTTTTATTGCAGATGCGATTCTAGACCCGATTCATTTTGGTTTTGCCAATTCAGTTGTCCGTTACCAAAAGATGCGTAAAAAATATCCTTATATTCAAATTATGATGGGGATAGGCAACCTGACTGAGCTTACTGATGCTGATACCACTGGGGTCAATGCGCTATTATTTGGAATGATCAGCGAGCTGGAAATTGATGCTGTACTGGCTACCTCAGTAAGCCCTCACGCGACTAATGCGATATTAGAAGCGGATAATGCAAGACGTGTCATGCATGCCGCTAAACAGGATGACAGGTTGCCGCGCGGATACAGCAATGGTCTGTTAGGCCTGCACGACAGGCGGCCGTTTACTTATACAGCCGAAGAAGTCAAGGAAGTCGCCGCGCAAATCAAGGATCCGAGTTTTCGCATACAAGTAAGTGAAAAGGGTGTTCATATTTACAACCGCGATGGCATACATGAAGCGATTGATCCTTTTGCTCTATACCAGCATCTTAAAGTAAACGATGATGCTTCTCATGCATTTTATCTTGGTGTGGAATTGGCCCGTGCACAGATTGCCTGGCAGCTTAAAAAGCGTTATATCCAAGATCAGGAGTTGGAATGGGGCGTTGCTAGCCAAAATAAAGAGGTTGCGCCTAAGCAATCTCACCGTGAGGCCTCTATCAAAGAGCGGCAGAATGCTTTAAAGAAGAAGAGTCAATAGGTTAGTATTATCAATGATATTTGAAACCATCATTACCACTTTAGATGATCAGGGTAATATCCATACCACTCCTTTCGGCATCCGCAAAGAGGATGGTTGCGTCATTGTTTCGCCTTATAAGCCTTCGACAACGTTACAAAATATTTTAATCTCTAAGCACGCTGTGCTGAACCTTACCGATGATGTGCGCATTTTTGCCGGAGCGCTCACTGGAAGGCAGTCGTGGAATTTAATCCCTACAAAAAAAATCGTTGGATTTAGGCTGGAAAATTGCCTGAGTCATCAGGAGTTAAAATTACTAAAAGTTGAAGATGATGATGTCAGGCCTAAACTATACCTCGAATTAATCCACGAAGAACAGCATCAGCCTTTTGCCGGGTTCAATCGTGCTCAGGCCGCAGTGATAGAATTGGCTGTGTTGGTAAGCCGTTTAAGGAGATTGCCTATGGAAAAAATCACTCAAGATATTGAATATTTAAAAATAGCGATAGATAAGACCGCAGGCCCACGCGAGCTTGAGGCTTGGGAGTGGTTGATAGAATCGGTAAATAATCATCAAGCCGCGATAGATAACGAAAATATTGCATGACCCAGCTATTAATTAGTGTAACCAGCGTTGAAGAAGCGCAGTTGGCTTTGGATAACGGCGCAGATATTATTGATCTAAAAGACCCTCATAGTGGCGCATTGGGAGCATTACCGATATTGCATATCAAATCGATTGTGAACCACCTCCACACTTCTAGAAATCCTCCACTGGTCAGTGCCACGATAGGGGATTTACCGATGCAAGCAGATTTGATTCTTGAGCAGGTAAAGTTATTGGCAAGCGCAAAAGTTGATTTCGTTAAGATAGGTTTTTTTGAAGCCAGTGATTACCACCTCTGTCTTAAAGCATTAGAGACTGTAACCAAGTCAACGAATTTAATTGCCGTGCTATTTGCCGAATATATTTATCCCACAACAATTGTTGAAGATATAAGATATGCGGGCTTTAAAGGCCTTATGTTAGATACCGTACATAAGAATGGGCAAACTATCTTGTATTATCACACTCGCCAATATTGTGAAAATTTAGCTAAGAAGGTCAGGCATTCAGGAATGACCTTCGGATTAGCCGGCTCACTTCGATTACAGGATGTTGAAGAGTTGGGGAAAGTAAACCCGACCTATATCGGATTTCGAAGCGGAGTTTGTGTGCAATGCTCGCGTAAAGCAGCCCTAGATCCACAGAAAATTATAGCAATAAGCAACGCTTTAAGTTTTTGTTGTAAAAATGCAACAAACAGCTGGTAAAAATAACAGGGAAGATGTAGTTATTGATTTAAATCATTGCGTTGACTGCATCGAATGCGTATTATCAACCTCATAGTAATAGTTTAGTTGTAACCACATTTAGGAGCCATAAAGAATGAAAAAAAATGTTATTAATATCGCAGTCGCTGCGACACTGGGTTTAGCTGCATTTGCAGCAACTGCTGAAGACATGTACCGCGGTGCATGGTACGCATTGCCTGGTATCAGTTACATGAATACAGATAACGATTTGGACGCCAGTAACGGTGGCGGCGGTTTTATTAAACTAGGTAAAGAGTTAAGCCCTAGCTGGGATCTTCAAGGTGGTATTGGTTACAACCAAGCGGACAATGACATTTCTAATGTTAGCGGACATTACAAGCAAACCACTATCGGTATTGATGCCTTATATATGTTTAGTCGCGATAAGTTCCGCCCATTCTTATTGGCTGGTTTAGGCGCAGCCCGTAACAACGTGGACTATAGCGGTCTTGCGGGTCTAAAAGATAAATCAAGGACCTCGGTAATGGCTGAAGTAGGTTTGGGTGCACAATACTTGTTTAGTGACTCTTTCGGTTTACAAGCTGATTTACGTCAACAATTCTCAAAATCTAATGCTAAAGCTCCTGGTACATCTTTTGATGCGGATGGCACGCTTAGAAATACATTGTTAAGTTTAGGTGCTATCTTCCGTTTTGGCGCACCAGCTATAGTGGCTGCATTACCAGATTCACAGCCACTTCCAGAACCAACCGCAGCTGAACCAGCTCCTGCACCAGAGCCTGCTCCTGCTCCAGTTGCAGCTGTACCTTGTACACCACAGTTTGAAACAGTGACTATTGATGCTGAGAAATTATTTGGTTTCGATAAATCTAAATTACAAGAAGGTTCTAAACCAGTTCTAGATGCTGCAGCAGCAAAAATTAAAGCTAATCCAGAAGTTGGTCTAGTATTGGTAACGGGTCATACAGATCGTCTTGGTTCAGAAGCTTATAACCAAAAACTTTCAGAGCGTCGTGCAAATGAAGTTAAACAATACCTGATTTCACAAGGTGTAGATTCAAGTCGCTTACAAGCAATCGGTAAAGGTGAGTCTGAGCCAGCGGTTACTTGTAACGGTGCGAAAAGTAAAAAATTGATTGAGTGCTTACAACCAAACCGTCGTGTTGTGATTTCAGCTGAAAAACAAGTTGAAACTAGTTGTAAATAAGCCCTAAATTAACGATTTAAGTTAATTTTCGCAGTAAGCTTAAAGCCCCGCATCGCGGGGCTTTTTTATTGTTAAAATAATACTATGTCCAATCCTGATCAATTACTAAAACCTCTTACCAATGTAGATTTGATGATAGAAGCACACTATATCGTGCCAATGTCTAAAACCCACCGCTTATTGGAAGATTACACAGCGATTATTGACGCTGGTCTAATAGTTGAGTTGTTGCCAATTGCGGAAGCTAGGCAAAAATATACTGCGACATTACTAGTCTGCTTAAATGAACATGCGCTGATTCCTGGTTTGATTAACCTGCATAGCCATGCAGCAATGAGCCTCATGCGCGGTATTGCCGATGATTTGCCTCTCATGACTTGGTTGGAAAAACATATATGGCCAACAGAACAGGCGGTAGTCTCAGAACGCTATGTAAAAGACGCTAGCTTATTAGCGTGTGCAGAGATGATGAGCGGTGGAGGGACTTGTTTTAATGATATGTATTTTTACCCTCAAGAATCTGCCTTTGCTGCTAAACAAGCCGGCATGCGAGCTAATCTGGGTTTGGTCGTGCTTGAGTTTCCTACTGTATATGCCAGTGATGCAGATGATTACCTGCAAAAGGGTTTTGAAGCGCACGATAGTTGGCGTGGCAATCCGCTTATTACTTCATCGCTTGCCCCGCATGCGCCTTACACGGTATCCAATCAAACCTTTGAGAAAGTCATTACTTATGCCGAGCAATTATCGTTAGGTATTCATACGCATTTGCATGAAACACGTGCTGAAATATCTCAAAGTGAGACAAAATATGGCCTGCGGCCCTTGCAAAGACTTGCTAGTTTTGGTTTACTTGGCCCTAATTTAGTGGCCGCGCATTGTGTACACTTGCAAAACCAAGAGATGGATATGCTGGCGGAATATGGTTGCCATATTGCGCATTGTCCTAGTTCCAATTTGAAGCTAGGTAGCGGCATTGCCCCGATTACGGCATTGTTGGCTAAAAACATCAATGTCGGTTTAGGTACTGATGGCGTTGCTAGTAATAACCGTATGGATATGTTTACCGAAATGCGCTTGGCAGCGTTGCTGGCAAAAGGTGCTAGCGAAGATGCAACTGCCTTACCAGCCTACCAAGCCTTACAAATGGCTACTATTAACGCAGCAAAGGCGATAGGCTTAGAAGATAAGGTGGGCTCTATAGAAGTGGGTAAATTTGCAGATTTAGCTGCTGTAAGGTTGGATGACCTGATGATAGCTCCTTGCTATGACCCAATTTCACACTTGGTTTATGCATGCGGCCGTGAGCATGTCACGCATACTTGGGTTGCGGGGGAGTTACGTTATTGCAATGGCATTTATGCCGGCATCGAACCACGAGAATTAAAAGAAATTATCGATGTCTGGCAACCCAAATTAAGACAACCAAATTAAGACAACCAAGTTAAGACAACCAAGTTAAGACAGGTTAATCTATAGCACATAACCA
>JACDEP010000033.1 GCA_013816325.1 Methylotenera sp. | reverse complement strand
TTCAGACAAGGCAAACACAGAAGAGCCCCGCGCAGCCTGGTTGGTAAAGGCATCGGCATGAATAGACACAAACAGATCAGCCTGCAATTTACGCGCCTTGACCACGCGGCCATGGAGGGGGATGAAATAATCGCCATCGCGCGTTAATACCCCGCGCATGCCAGGCTCATTATCGATCTTGGCTTTTAAGCGCTTTGCTACCATCAGCGTAATATCTTTTTCATGACTGCCATTCGCCCCGCGTGCGCCTGGGTCTTCACCGCCGTGGCCCGCATCAATCGCAATGACGATCTCACGCAGGCTTTCCTTGGTCAGGGGTTTAAAGCTATTGGGTGATTTAATGATTTCGGCTGGCTTTGCAGTATCAGGTTTAGTTACATCGGGTTTTGTACCATCAGGCTTAGTTAAATCAGGCTTAGTTAATTCAGGCTTAGTGACACTAGGTTTTGGTAATTCAGCGGTGGCGATTTCATCTGCGGTATCTGTATCCGGCATAGGCAACGGTTCTACTACTGGCTTGGGTTCTGAGGCGCTGATGGAATAGCCTTCGCCATGCACGCTGTTCGGTGGATTCGATGTTGTGTGATTTGCTGACTGCTGTGAGTTTTGAGTAGCACTGCCCTGAGTATTAGGCGTTTCCCGCTGTTCAAGCATTGCCATCAGCGGATCTTTTACTGGATAAATGTCGAGCACGAGACGATTCTTGTATTCGCCCGCCGGCGGTAGAGTAAAAGCATTCGGCTTCACCTCGGTTTTGAGGTCAACCACTAGGCGCACTACTCCTGGCCTGAATTTACCAACACGCACCTGCTTGATATAAGGGTCGCTGGACAAGATTTTATCGGTGAGTGTTTTCAAAGCCGGGTTCAAATCAATATCATTGATATCAATTACGATGCGATCCGGGTCCTTGATGATAGTCATTTTATAAGTGATAGGACTATTGGCTTCCAGCGTAATGCGGGTGTAATCCTGCGCTGGCCAGACCCTAGCTGCAGTGACGCTATTCGCGGCTGATACAGTGCTTGAAAGTAAGCCTAAAGCTACTATGGCAATATAAGAGACTAAGCTTTTAAACATGTATTTACTCATAGACTTTTTCTAATAGACTTGTGCTCATAGACTTTTTATTCATAAACTTTTTACTCATAAGACTTTGATTTTGATAGCGACTTATCATAATTTTTGATGATGGTATCTAAATACCGCTGCCCTGGCACGGAATGCGCGGTTAAGCTGACGTTGCGGCCTGAGGCTTGTATGGTAAAGCTAATATCAATATCCGGTACCGGCAATACATTTTCGGCTTTTTCAGGCCACTCAATAATACACACACTTTGAGGATTAAAGTAATCCCTAAACCCAGCCGCCTCCCATTCTTCATCATCGGTGAAGCGGTACAAATCAAAGTGGTAGACATTGTACCCAGCTACTGTATAAGGCTCTACCAAAGTATAAGTGGGACTTTTAACTTTGCCTCCATGACCGGCTGCGTGCAGCAAGCCACGCACTAACGTGGTTTTGCCTGCACCCAGATTACCGTGTAGGTAAATAATCAAACCGGGTTGCAATGCCTTAGCTAATGCAGCGCCGAATTCCAGTGTCTCCGCTTCATTCGCTAAATCAAGTGTAAAATTAGCACCCATGGTTACCCCTGCCAACAATAATATCTATAGCAAACTCAGTGCCGATATCAAACGCTGGGGCGCGGAGCTGGGCTTTGACCAGATAGGGATTACCGATACTGATTTGCAGCACGCTGAGATTGAACATCAAGCCTGGATCGCTAAGGGTTTTCATGGTGAGATGGATTATATGGCAAAACACGGGGTCAAGCGTACCCGTCCCGCAGAATTGGTGCCTAACACTTTGCGCGTGATTTCGGCACGCCTAGATTACTTGCCACCCAATGCAGCGGACAGCGAAACTGTCATGCGGGATAGCGAAAAAGCCTTTATTTCGCGTTACGCACTGGGGCGCGATTACCACAAAGTGATGCGTAATAAATTACAGAAGCTTAGCGAAAAAATACAGGCTGAACTCAAGTTGTTGCAGGAAAGTCAGGAAATCACTGATAGCGAATTTGAATACCGGGTATTTACTGATAGCGCACCCGTGTTAGAAGTCGCATTGGCAGAAAAAGCTGGTCTAGGCTGGCGTGGCAAACATACCTTGCTCATCAATAAGAACCGCGGATCATGGTTTTTCTTGGGTGAAATCTATACGAGCTTGCCGCTCACTATTGACGTACCGACATCATCACATTGCGGCACTTGTACAAGCTGTATTGATATCTGCCCTACTCGCGCCATTACCGCACCTTATGAAGTCGATGCGCGCCGCTGTATTTCGTACTTGACCATTGAGCTTAAAGACAGCATCCCTGTTGAATTTCGTCCGCTAATAGGCAACCGTGTATATGGCTGCGATGACTGCCAGTTAACCTGCCCTTGGAACAAGTTTGCGGAGATCACGAAAGAGACGGACTTTCAGGTCAAGCATGGCCTAGACAATATCAGCCTAGTGGAATGCTTTAGCTGGACGGAAGAAACCTTTAAGCAAAAAATGGCTGGCAGTGCCATCTATCGCATCGGCTATATGCAATGGCTGCGGAATATTGCAGTGGGATTAGGTAATGGAGCGAGTTCGCCCGAAATCATCCAAGTTTTGCAAACCCGGATTAATGATGAATCGCCAATACTGCGTGAGCATGTTTTATGGGCCTTAGCGCAACACAATATTAAGGCCCAGAATGAGGTGCTTAGTACTTCAAGTTAAAGCATAAATAGAAGACAGATTCCTCCACCAGCCATAAGCGTCCATTCCGTAACCGAAAACGTATTTGTCCGGCACTTCAAGACCTACAAAATCTGCCATGATGGGTTTAGCATGAGCTAGCTTTTTCTCGACCAACACAGCAGAAAATACTTTATCTGCACCTAAGCTCAGACATTTCTCCTTGATTTCCTTGAGCGTTATTCCTTCATCAAGGATGTCATCGATTAATAATACGGTACGACCAGTCAAATCAAGCTTAGGCAAAGCTTTCCACACTAATACTTTCCCAACGGTCTCATTCTGATAGCGGCTCGCATGCACATAATCGACTTCCAAAGGGAAATTAAGCTTTGTCAGTAGCTGGCCAGCAAACACAATTCCTCCACCCATCACACAAATTGCTACGGGTTTGGTATTACACATTACTTGAGTAATTTCTTCACTTAATCTAATGATCGCAGCTTCAACTGAATCACTTGAATGGATAAGCTCCGCTTGCTCTAACAAATGTGTTGGGTTCAATATCGTCATATAGTTTGTTAAGTATCACCTCAATGAAAAGTAACCGGCGCTATTGTAGCGGCAGTATTCTCAGCTTTGCTATGATGATGAGGGATATATTCTTCCACCCATAATTTCAATTCATTTTTTATATCTGTTTCATTGGTTTCTTGAACGCTATCTATCCATTTTAAAAGCTTTTTCACCCAAGCCTTATTAACTCCTCTTGCCACCGCAATACGCAACTTTTCATGGGGGGTTGGTAGTGTATGCTCATCATCTGCCAATAACTCTTCATAAAGCTTTTCACCAGGCCGGAGTCCGACATACTCAATTTTGATTTCATCAGTTTGCAGACCCGATAATCTAATCATATCCGCTGCCAATGCGGCAATCTTAACCGGCTCACCCATATCTAATACAAAAATATCGCCGCCAGCCCCCATTAGGCCAGCCTGCATAACCAATTGAGCTGCTTCTGGAATAGACATGAAATAACGAGTAATTTCTGGATGAGTAATCGTTACAGGTCCGCCTTTAGCTATTTGTTCACGGAATTTAGGAATAACACTGCCGCTACTACCTAACACATTACCGAATCTTACTATGACGAACTTTGTTACAGCATTATTTACCGATTCCTGCATACCTTGGCAAACCATCTCCGCCAAACGTTTACTGGCTCCCATAACATTAGTAGGATTCACAGCTTTGTCCGTTGAAATAAGTACGAATTTCGCTATTTGAGCATCTTTACACGCCTGAGCTAGAGTATAAGTACCGATCACATTGTTAGATAACGCCTCCCATACATTTCCATTTTCCATCATAGGTACATGTTTATATGCCGCAGCATGAAACACGATGGCTGGTTGATAATTATTTAACAAGCTTTTAATTCTTTGTGAATTTTTTACATCCCCAGTGATATAAATTAACTGAATTGCGGTGTTAGCTTGGCTTAACTCCTGTTCCAAGTTATATAAAGCAAATTCAGAAATATCTAGACATACTAAAGTTTTAGGGTTGTATTTTACAATTTGTCTGCAAAGTTCAGAGCCAATAGAGCCACCTGCGCCACTTACTAATACTGCATGCCCTTCTATCAAAGCATGTAAGCCAAGGTTATCTAAAGTTACAGGCTCACGACCTAACAAGTCTTCGACATCGACTTTGCGGATTTGAGAAACACTAACTTTGCCACTCATTAAATCATCGACAATTGGCAAAGTCAGGGAAGTAACACCTAGTCTACTAGCGAGTTCAATGGCTTGACGACGTAATTGATAAGAATCGGAAGGCAGCGCGATGATAATATGTTTAACTTTAAATTTAGAAATGACTTCAGGTAGCATTGCAATAGATCCTAATACGCGAGAGCCGATTAACAATCGGCCATGTACAGCTTTGTCCTCATCAAGTAAACCTACTACTCGCCATTGTTTACTTCTAGCCAAATCTTTTAATAAAGAGACGGCCAAGTCGCCCGCACCAATCAAAATTACTGGCTGACCACTTAACTGACTTGCGCCATATAGATGATTTTCTTTCCAAGCACGGTAAGTGAAACGGCTGCCACCCATTAGTAACACCAATAAAATTGGATCTAATATTAAAACTGATCTCGGCACTTGTATTAACGGACTAGACATGAATAATAGTGCGGCCACAGTAATAGCTGCAACCATGACTGCCTTGATAATTCTTTTTAGATCAGGAATACTAGCAAAGCGCCAAATACCTTGATATAGGCCAAATATAATAAATATAGATGCTTGGATTATAACCACCCATAATATTGTATCTATCAGATGCGCTTTAAAATTAGATGGGATATCAAAATTAAACCGCAACATAAAACTTAAGCCCCACGCTACAAAAGCCACCAATACATCATAGATAAATGCAGAGAACGAGCGTACGTTAGTTAAAAATTGCCAGTAATTTTTCATATATATGCAGTTGTAGAATTAGATTCGGCTACCATTGTAGTTTTTAACAGTTTGTATATTCATGTAAATTGTGGGTTCAACATTAATGATGAACGCCATCTCCAATAAGCACTTTCGAAAAAGTCAACCAAATAATTTTCACATCTAAGTAAAAAGATTGATTATTCATATAATAAACGTCTAATCTTACTTTATCTGAAATCGGTAATTCATCTCTACCATTGACCTGCGCCCAACCAGTTAAGCCGGGCAACAATTTATCCACACCAAATTTTGTTCGCAGCCCTATAAGGTCATTTTGATTAAACAAGGCAGGCCTAGGTCCTACAAAACTCATATCACCTTTAATAATACTCCAGAGTTGAGGCAACTCATCAAGGCTGGATTTACGTAAAAAAGAGCCGATTGGGGTTAAAAATTGTTGAGGGTTTTGTAACAGATGTGTTGCAACCGGTGGCGTACTCACACTCATTGTACGAAATTTTGGCATCTTGAATAGTGTGTTTTTACGCCCCACTCTGTCCGACCAATACAAAATTGAACCTTCTGATGTCAGTCGCACGGCTATTGAAACCAACGCAATTGGCAATATTAAAAAAAATAACGCCGATACTGCCAAATACAAATCTAATAATCGCTTCATTGATAGACCATCTACTCGTAAAACTCTATGCAATAATTGCTCCTAGCAAATCTCGGCCGTAAATTGTCATTATTTATATTCATTAGCTTGTTAGAAGCGATGATGACTAGTGAATATAATTTTGGCAATGCTCTGTGACAATTGAACTTCAAATAAAAACCTAAGGTCAAAGAAATAATGTGAAACATGGCTATATTAAACTCAGTGCAAACTATGAGTCGATAATATTTGTTTTTGATAAAAATAAAGAAAGGCAGATGTAATTATATTTTCATCAAATTGATTAATAGCTCTTTGCCTTGCAAGACTACCCATTGACTCTCTTAGATCTTTATTACAAATAAGTGACTCTAAAGACTTTACTAAAGAATTAAAATTACTTAAATCAAAAAGTATGCCTGTTACATCATTTTCAATTGCGTCACTAATCCCATATATATTACTTGCAACTGATGGTATTCCAGCAGATGCAGACTCTATGATGACTTGTCCGAACCCTTCTCGCAAACTTGGTAAACAAAAAATATCAGATGTGGCCATGTAGCTTTCTGGCACTTGAGTGAAATTTATATAATGCAATTTATTTGAATTAACACGACAAATATCTTCAATTTTTGAGAACAAAACATCTTCTTCCTGCCCAACTATCAGCAAGTGAACATTTTTATGTTTCCCAGCAATTGAATTAAATGCTTCTGCTAATTTAAGGATTCCCTTTTGAGTATTCAGTCGCCCCATGAATAAAATCACTAAGTCATTGGGATTAATGCCCAACTGACGCCGAATTTCTAATTTAACTTCAAGATTAGGAGAGAATTTGAGAGTATTTACACCGCATACTGAGCCGCAACCTAATACAACCCCTAAATTAGGCTTAAGAATGTTCTCTTGTTCGATGAAACTGAGCTGTGAAGGACTATCGACTAATATCTTAGTTGAAAAAAATACAATTAATCGATCCATCACTTTTAAAAAGTAGCGGGAGATACCTTTTTTTGTAGCCCACACTTGTCCGGTGAATGTATGTATTCTTACAGGTACTCTACAAATATAAGCTGCAAACATTGCTAACAAACCAGCTTTAGGTGTAATTGAATGCACAACGTCAAATTTGTTATTGGTAAAGAGTTGAATCAAACTTAACAGTATTTTGACATCTCTAAATAATGAAATTTTTCTTTTTATTTCCAATGGAATAAAAACTGATGGCAAATCATTTAATAAATAAGCATTATTATTACTAGAAACTATAGTTACATCAAATGTGGCAGCTATTTTAATGATGTGGGGAGCCATAAAAGCATTTATTGCAGTTGGAACAGTGGCTACGAAACACACTTTTTTCACTTAATTTTATACCAGTTTTCTACTAACTCAGTTAATCCTGCTTGGCTTGTAACTTTTAACTCACATCCTAAAACTTTATTGATACTTTCACTCGAGTAAACTACCTTTGATGTTAATGCATTAACTCTAGCTAAGGTTAATGGAAATCTTGGCAAGCCCGATAACAGCTTTACAAGCATTCTGACTGGCATTTCTGGAATCGAGTATGTAGGTCTAAAATTATTCAATGATTTTTTTATTATGTTTGTAAATTCTCTTATTGAACAACTGTCCGATATGATGAATGTAGAGTTTTTTGCTTTTTCACTGACTCCACAAATATACAAAGCATTTACTACGTCATGAATATGTACATAATTCAAAATAGTAGTAGGCTGACCAATATAAAAAAAACAGTTTCTTTGTATCATCAAAATAATTTCATATAAGGATGTATTACTCATACCAATACCATATACATTAGAAGGTCGGAGAACTACATATTCAAAAGCACCCGCGTTAGAAGCCTGCCTGACCAAATTATCTGAGATTGTTTTAGTAGTTTCATACTCATTCAAGGGTAACTCTGGGAAACTTTCGTCAACTATACCTTCTCGAAAAGGACCATAGGCACCAACACTAGATAGATTAACCCAACGCTTTATGTTAAATCTTGCTAAATCTATTAGTTTTTTCGTTCCTAGTACATTCACATTTTCCATCTGTAACTTATCGTTAAGTTCTGCTGCACAGTGGTAAAGAACCTCTACATCTTTAATAAAGTTAGGATGTAAATGTGGTTCCTGAAGCGATAAGTCCCCAAAAAAAATATTCACATTATCAGCATGTGGTACATCTCTTCGAGTTAAGACATTAACTTCATCTCCTAAGCTTAGATGATGCTCTAATAAATGACTTCCGATAAATCCAGTTGCTCCAGTAATGGCTACTTTCAATTTATATCACTTAGCGTAATCATTAATGACTTTAGAGTTGGCACCTTCCAGCACACCTGACATAAAACCAGATAATGGAGAGACTTTTTTTATTTGTATAGACTTATATAAAGCCTCTAGTGATAAACCAAATAATAGCCAAATAAAATGAAGATGACTCAGCAATCCCAAAGAGTTTTTCTTATGAAAAAGAAAAAATTCTTTAGTTTTTCTATGGTATCTATGAGCAAATAATTCGCGATTCTGAGGCGACATATAGTGAGCCAACTTAGCGCTTGTATTAATATAAAAGTTGCTCCCATAAAAAATATTTGCCCTAGTCGAAAAGTCTATGTCTTCCAACATAAAAAATCCGTTTAATATGTCAAAAGGCACCATTTCAAAAACCTCTCTTTTGAAAGCAGAAGTTCCACCACTTAAAAAAGTGCTTTGTATTAGCTGTTCAGGGTATTTATTTGTATAGCCGTGAATACCCACTCTTTTATCATAAAAAATACCCCTATGAAAGATATGAAAAAAAATCTCATAGAAACGAGGCAATTTAGGTAGATTCGTAATCACACCACAACAACCCATCATTTCTTCTTTGAGGACAAATCCTTCAATAATTTTTTCAATGTAATTAGCTTCTAACACTACATCGTCTTCAAGAAAAGAAACAATATTTGCGTCGCTATTATTTACCCCCACTTTTTTAGCATGCACTAAGCCTGCTATATTTTCATCATATATATATATAAGTTTAGTTTTAGAGTTTTTAAAAAGCTGCTCTATTATTTCTTGAGAGTTATTTGAAGTGCTTTGATCTACGATGACTAAGCTATTCGGCATAGTGGTTTGGCTAAGAACTGACATCACAGCTTTTAGTAAATCATCATGCCGATTTTTAGTTGGTATCACCGCACTAATAGAAATTGTATTGTGATTCATGACACTAACTGTGTTTCAATATAAATTGATTTTAAATAAGCAATTAATAATAATAAATATGTTAGTGATATAAATAATGAGCCGGCATAACTATGAAAGTGAGCAGTAATAACAAGTGTAATAAATAAGAGCCAGTTGAGTGAAACAACTAAAAGATCAAAACCAAAAATATACCCTGATTTAAATAGTATAAGCAGTATAGCTATAGTTGATATTATTGTGGATATAGTGGAGCCTAACGCGATTCCCCCAACGCCTATCCTTTGCATTAGTATATAACTTGCACCCACATTAATTATGAGCCCCACTAATGCCACTGCCAAAACGGAGACTGTCTGTTTTGATGCGGTAGCAAATTTCAACAATAAAATGCTACAAATAAAAAATGGTATTTGTATTACCGCATATTGCATTACTCTTGAGACCAATAGCACTTGTCCTTCCATTGATGCTCCTCCAGAGAATATAAAATATGCTATCGGGTAACTCCAAACAAAAATAATCATAGTAAATGGTATTGAAAGAAGCGTTCCTAGCAACACAAAAATTGACAACTCATGTTTTGCTTCTAGCATTTTGTTGCTTGATATCAAACGAGAAAAATATGGAAGCATTACAGATGAAACTCCCGCTCCTAATATTCCAATTAAAAAAAGAACCACTTTATTGCCTAAATTAAATGCAGAAACGGCACCTTCAGGCAAATAAATAGCTAGTATTGTGCTAGCTGTGGTTGCTGCCGCAACAAAAAAAGCAGCTCCAATGAGGGGTAAATATTGTTTAAAAAAAGCGATTGCAATGCCAGTGTCTATTTTTCTCAAAGAGGGCCAGAGTGAAATCTGATATTTCCTTAATTTTGATTCTACTAGCATCAAATTAATAAATTGCCCTATCACAATAGCCCACATCATCGGTAAAACTCCTAAGCTATTGCCAAGTATGTAGATAACAGCAATAGATAAAATTGGAACGATTAGTTGAGCAACACTAGAGTAAATAGCATTACCTTTAATAGTTAATATCGCATTCCCTATAATGACAAAACCACTAAAAAATAAAATAAATAAGCCAATATTCAATAAAGTCAAAACTTGCATCACATCAGTTTTCTTATTAACTATATATAAGCCAGACAGAATCTGGGAACCACATAAGAAAATTACAGTGCAAATGCAAATCAGAACAGTCAAAGAATATCCAGAAATACTAGCTACCAGCTTGTTGACTTGGCTAATATCCTTTTCTTTTTGAATGAATTCAGAAAATATAGGGATAAATGCACTTCCCAACGGGATGCAGACCACTGTAACAAAGAACATTGGAATCAGTAACGCAATAAAAAAACTATCTAATAAATGACCCATTCCAAATGACTTTGCCATCATCATGTCCCTGATAAAAAACCCTAGAAACAATAGGAATGTAAACAACATCACGGAAACACTATCATTTATTACTTTTTTTCGCGCGACAACGGGTTGCTCATTAATTTTTTTTGTGAAATTTTGCAAAAGATGATGGTCTGTTTTAAATGAAAGCTCAATTTTTTTCAAAAATCCGCGTTTATCTAAAAAAAGCGCCCAGCCCAATCCAGAAAGTGCAAATACAATGAAAAAATATCCATATCTATATCTATATAATGTCCCCAAATTCGCTTGCGTAAACCCGTAAACTAGCAAGAAAAAAGTTGCATAGAATAATGTTAAAAATACTGCTGGTTTACGATTGTATACAAAGAGAAAAAATAACCCGGGTATAAATAAGTAATAAATGCTCATCTCCGCTGCAACTACTAATCTGGTAATACCTTTTTCTACAAACCAAGTATTTGGAAAAGGCGCTAATAATGAGATTTGAAAAGCTCTGGGTAAATAGCGCAATACGTCATAAATATTTGAGGGAGCTTTATTAGTATCTATCATAGACTTCGCACTAAGACTCACCCCATAATCAATCAGCCCCACTCTAGTTTTGGCAGCTGTTTCAATATAGTTTTCAACTACATCAGGCAATAAAGCAGAATTTTCCCACTCCCATAATTTCCCATTGCTTAATTTCCCATTGCTTAATTTATCATTGCTAGGTTCCCAATTACTGTAACCTTCTCCATTAGGAATATATCCTTCTTTACTTAATAGACTTAATGAAGAAGTACTTAATATTAATGAAAAAATAACACTCAAGAAAAAATAAAATGAATATTGTTTAAATAGGCTACGAGCATTTGATCTTAACCATAATGTAACTAGAAAAACAAATGCCGGCACTAATAAAAGTTTTAATAAAAAAGGCCTAACTAACAAGATAAGAAGAATTCCAAGAAAATTTCCAAATATCAGCCAAACGAATTGCTTTTTACTTTGTAAGTCATGACCTAGATTAAACGTTTTTACCCATACAAATAGAATTAGCAGTATCCCCGCAATTGAGTAGGTGTCCTTATGAATTTGCCCATACCAGCTCAATGCAGAGGGATATATTATAAAAAGTGTAGAGACAACTAAACCTGACCAAACTGCAGCTCGCTTGTTTTCTGTTAGCTGTTGAATGATTAAAAAAATCATGACACTGCTCAAAGCATGTATTGCTGCATTGAGCGGAAGAATAAGTGCAGGATCATACCCAAAGAGATAATAAAGGGCGCCTAATATTCCAACGATACCTGGTACACCATTTGCAGGGTAAAGCTTCCAAACACCCCATCCGCTTGATCTAATTTGATCTGAAAGTAACTTAGCTACCGAATCAAAATAGGTAACATCATTAGGCAACAACCCCCCTTTTGCATTTAGCGATGGAATTAAAGGAAGCAGTAATTTCTGAAAAATCAATGCTATACACAATGCATAGCAAAAAAATATTACCCAAAGAATGAAAATACTTTTTTTTGACTGCATAAATTTTTATGGCTTAACTATAAAACAGGCACCCATAGGCACTTTATAGAAAAAGCTAGCTTTATTCTTAGCTAAAAACTCGTCCGTAGCAGTTGTAGCGCCAGGAAACTGTGAAGATCCATAATCATCAACAACAATAAAACCACCATTTGCTAATCGAGGCCAAAAGAACGCTAAGCTACTAAGTGTAGGTTCGTATAGATCGACATCAATGTGCACAAATGAGAACTCTTTATCAGATATTTCTGGAAACCTTACTGGAATCCAGCCCGAATATAATTTGACAAAACTGAAATCTGAAAGTACTTTTGCAACTTGATTTTCACGGGAGGAAAAAATCTCTTTCTCGTTTTTAACTTCCCCGTCTGTCATATCGCGCACCAAGTTTTTATCTTTAGCCACTTTATCCGACAGGCCTCCTTCAAAACTATCAAAAATATGAAAATGGCCTTTGAAATTATTTTGAGAGAATATTTTAGCAATCATCCAAGCTGAATGTCCTTTCCATACGCCACATTCAGCAATATCAGCATCTGGGAATCGTTTAGCTGCAACTTCAGCTAATTGACTCAAGCTGTAATAACGGCATTGTTTATAGAAATTATCACTCCAAGTAGCGTCTGATTTATGCATAGCTTCTTTATAGAGTTGAGATTCCATTTCATTATTTAGAAATGGCGAAAACACGAATTTATCAACCAATACAAAGTCTGATTTTCTATCACGCTTAATTTGTATGTGAATTGATAGGCCTAATATATCGCCTAATTTCGTGATGATTGTTTTTATAAAATGCTTCATTTGGCTGTTTCATCTTTTCTAAAAAGCATAATGTACTCTGTCCCTAAGCGAGACATGAATTTATTATTAAGTGTAAACAAGGTGTAGCGCAATTTTAACGATTGAGGCCAATGTGACATTCCGGGCAAAGGAAAGCTATACCTAACAGACGACAATTGCTGCAAACCCATAGATTTTGTATAGCTTAAAAGAGCATTTATTTTAAGCCTATTTTTATTGTATTTTGGCGTCCCACCCAAAACCAAGCCCCTAATATAGTAATAAGGGAGCAACAACTTACCTATTGGGTATGGATTGGGAGTTGTTTCTAAAATAAGTAAACCATTGGATTTTAATACAGTAGCAATTTTTTTGAACAGTTCATCAACCACTGGCACATGCGCAATTACTCCAACACAGATTATTATATCAAACTGATTAATGTCATTGATTGCATCAAAAGAGTCATTAATAAATGTAGTATTAGATAGCAATTGCTCCGGAACTTGCCTTTTTACTTGCTCTAACATCTTGTCAGAGATATCAACGAAAGTAATGATGTTAGAAAGGTTAAGTAGTGGCAAAGATAAACTACCATCACCACAACCAATGTCTAAGATATTCACATGTTTAACATCACCTAAAAATTGCTTCACTACGTTAGACCTTACTACAATGCGGTCACTGCTATTTTTAAGATAATCTAACTTATTAAAGAATAGCTTTACTTTGTTATCTGTCATTTATTGTTGTTTCTATAAAAAATTAGCATAATCAAATACTTAAAGGTTTTATCATCTCACGGTACTCAGAAAGCCACTGTTCTGAGTATCCACAATTTGCATATTGTGCAAAATACGGCCCACCCTCAGTAAAATGTATATTTGAAAGTTCGTCTAAAGGTAGTGGAGTATCGTAATCTACCAAGTGATTCCAACGGCCTGGAATTTCACCTATTTGTTCATCTTGTAACCATTTGAATCTATGCAAGTCTAGCCCTGTAGCATTTTCAACATAATGAGGTGTTAACGCTTTACATTGCGCATTATTCATTAGCATGACACTTGACCAATTTTTTCTCTCATACTTGGTTTGTGTTTGATTAAGAAATTTAAGTTTTTCTGCAGGCACATGCTCATGGTGGACACACATAAGCGCATACTTTTCATCACGTAATACCCATAGATTTGCAATATCATCTAGCATCAACATATCGCAATCCATAAAAATGGACCAGCCCTCATACCCAGACAGGTAAGGAGTTAAAAATCGAGAGAAAGAAAATTCTGTAGACTGCAAAGGATTTCTCTCGCGATTAAATATACCTCTCAAACTACTAAGCATAATAGGGATAATTTGAACTGGCTGTGAAGTTCTACGCATAATAGAGGCTACCAATACATGAAAGGCAACCTCTTCTTTTGGTTCATATCCGATAAAGACTCGTATCATTTTTAACTTTTCAAATCTCATTTACAAAAACTATTTAACAGTAGCTTCAACAGCGCAAGCATCTTTGCGGCTACGAATTACTTTGGCTGGTACACCAGCAACAATTGTATACTCAGGGACAGAACGAGTAACTATAGAACCACTACCAATTATTGCGCCAGTATCTATTGATATGCCATCCTGAATTACCGCATGCGCTCCAATCCAAACATCATCAGCGATGGCTATACCCTTTGCTATTGTACCTTGCAGCTTCATTGGAATTCTAGTGGATTCAAAAACATGGCTAGTGGCAACGATTGTTGAGTGAGTAGCTATCATTGTGTAATCCCCAATAGAAACCCCACCTTCACCGTACATAACAACAAATGGACCAATAGCCACATTGTCATGTAAATTAATTGACCCATGATGTACATCTAAAATCACATTATCTGAAATTGAAACATTGCATCCAATAGTCAGCCCTGTGCCATTTGCAATGATATGGCATCTTCCAATCCTCGATCCCTTACCAACGACTATATTACTAGGGTAGAAAATACGGGCGGCTAATGAAACTCGACATTTCCATCTTAGAGATAGAAATATTGCAACAATAAATGATGGAGCAGGTGAGCGTTTTACAAGATTAACTACATATTTGATTAGTCTCATTTTTATCCCGTAATAAACAAACCCATATAGTTTCCAACTTTTTAGTTAATTAAGCAGTCTTGATAGCTGGGTGTAGTCATAACATTGGTCTAAGTAATAATTGGCAACTTCTCCACCGTTATCAAATTGATGCGTTAACGTTTCATTAATCAACATCTGTAGTTTGTTATTAAAGTGCTCGTTAACCTCAATGCTTTGAAACTCAAACTTATTATCAAGCGCAAAGATGTTGCTGCTAATTATCTCATTTAAGCTCAAGTACACAGGTAAAACATCTAGCTTTAAATAATCTATAGCTACAGAAGATGACCTAAAAAAACAAATAGTTGGTATTAAATTATCTTTTTCTATCCACAGATTAAGTTTAAGGTGAGTAGCAAATTCAATTAAACTCTTGTATGTAGACGTATTTGGATTAAGTCTTACCAAGACATTATAAGTGCTAACACTTTTAGCTTTTGCAATAGCTTGCATAATGAGTTTAGATTCTTGCAAATTACCAGTAAGCGCAAAAAGTAAAGTAGTGCTAGATTTATTACCCAAATGGGTTGCCTTGCTACCACGCAAGAAAAAACCTTTTTTTACTTCTACTTGATTAAAAGCAGTGCTAACTAGCGCATAAGCCATTTCGCTAGGCGTAATGATAAGCGATGGCAGTGCTTCTGGATGATAATAATGGGAACTTGTAAGACTTAAGTGTCGTGGTGTAATTGCCGCGTGTATATAGCCTATAGAGCGCCCTTTTACCAAGCTTAGAGCGCTTAGCATCACCTTCTCCCAATTTCTGCCTTCCATGGGGTATAAAAGTGTTAAAGATGGATTTTTTTTAATATATGCACTAATGGATTCTGTGATGACTTTATTGCTAAATACAGCCCCAGAATTAATTTCTTTTAGGCCTAAGTAAACATAAATAAACTTTTGGCGTGCTGGCAATATTTTACGAGCCGAGCCTAATAAATACCAAATATTTAATAAGGGTGAAACTACAAGCATTAGCAATAAGCTTGCAAGCTGCATTAACTCTAGGCTTGACTCCGCAAAACTGTAATGAGTACTTTTAATGGTCAAACCACCAACAATTTTAATGTAGTTGACTTCATATTCAAGCGATGCCAGTAAAGGAACAAAATAAGCATCATTTTTTTTAGTTTGCGTACCAAGAGACAATACGGTGAGTTGATAAACAAGAGGCACATTTGTGTTGCATAGCTTGCGTAACAGTGCTCTGATAAAAACCGTAGCATTTTTTATTGGTACCAATAAGTAAAAAATGAATTTTACCAATTCAAGAATTAGTATTTGAGAGGCATATAAATAAGTTGCAGTGTTATTACCACTGACT
>JACDEP010000032.1:11756-16241 GCA_013816325.1 Methylotenera sp. | reverse complement strand
TGTAATAGTCGGGGCATTTATAATTGGTGCCATCTTTACACCGCCAGACGTTGTTTCTCAGTTCATGCTAGCGGTGCCCATGTGGCTATTATACGAACTAGGGATTCTTGTCTCTAAGCTGATACATAAAACGCCGGAGCAAACGATACTGCCACCCGGGGTTGACTGACAAAATGATTCAAAAACCTACTCTTTGGCTAAAGTAGGTTTGGGCCGTTTTCCGATTACTACCGCAACATTCATGATTTTTTCGGAGCGCGCGATTTTTAATGTGGCTTTCTGATTAGGTTTTAACACCGCAATCAGGTTGAGCATACTGCCGCTATCAGTCACCGGTTTACCTTCAATTTCCAGCAATATATCCCCAGCACGTAAGCCAGCTTTATCCGCCGGGCTATTACGTAAAATACCGGCAATTAATGAGCCCTCAGTTTGATGAAGTTTGAATGACTCCGCAAGTTCAGGCGTAATATCCTGTGCTTCAATACCAATCCAGCCCCGTGTTACACCACCTTGGCTAATGATTTGCTCCATAACCTGCCTAGCCAATGTAGCTGGGATAGCAAAACCAATGCCCATAGAGCCGCCATTTCGGGAGTAGATGGCGCTATTTACCCCAACTAAATCACCGTCAGCATCTATTAACGCACCGCCGGAATTACCAGGGTTGATAGAGGCGTCAGTCTGGATAAAGTTTTCATAGGTGTTGATTCCTAAATGATTGCGTCCTAACGCACTCACGATGCCTTGCGTGACAGTTTGACCTACACCAAAAGGGTTCCCAATAGCCAATACCACGTCTCCCACATTAAGCTTATCTGAACTGGCGAAGGTAATGGCAGGTAAATGATCAGCATCGACTTTAATCAAAGCTAAGTCCGTATCAGGATCAGTCCCTACCACTTTGGCAGACATTTTTCGCCCGTCAGATAAAGCTATCTCGATTTCATCTGCCGCTGCTACCACATGGTTGTTGGTTAGGATAAGGCCTTGCTCACTCACGATGACACCTGACCCCAAGCTGTTTTCCGGCTGCGTTGGACCGTCATCATCAAGTTGGTCACCAAAAAACTGCCGAAATGCAGGGTCATCAAGAAATTTCTGATGCGGATTGGCAGGCGCGTTCTTGGTGGTGAATATATTGACTACCGTAGGCATCGCTTTTTTGGCAGCAAAACTGTACGAACTTGCAACAGGTTTTACCCCTCCCCCTAGTACGGTCGCCTCCTTAACCATAATGGTATGGTTAGCGTTTTCTAGCCAATGAGGAAAAAACAAACGCACAACAAAAAGTAAAGCCAGACAAATAGTGACAGCTTGGGCAAAAAGTAACCAAAGTTTCTTGTATAACAGATCATTCATAATGGTATATATTTAGTTAGGGAGCGTAGTAATTTAATATAAGCTAATGTGGGGCAAATCACTAAAAAAATCAATATGAATTGTATGCGATAAGCAAAAAGGGCACCAAATGGTAAAAATCAATGAATTAACTAGGTATATAGATCAACTTTTGCAGGTAGAGCGTTTTAAAGATTATTGCCCAAATGGTCTGCAAGTCGAAGGAAAAATTGAAATTCATAAGTTTGCAACCGGGGTTACAGCAAGCATGGCTTTGCTTGAGGCAGCTTTGGAAGCAGAAGCTGATTTAATTTTGGTGCATCACGGCTATTTTTGGCGAGGTGAAGATGCAAGGGTTGTTGGTATCAAGCGCCAGCGTTTGGCCTTCCTGCTAAAAAACAATATTAATTTACTGGCATATCATTTGCCTTTAGATGCTCATCCAGAGTTAGGTAACAATGCCCAATTAGGAAAAATATTGGGGATTACGCCCATCGGCTTCGCCGGCGAATCGAACATCGTGGCTTATGGCACTTTAGAAAAGCCTCTGCCACTTACCGATTTCGTACAACATATAGAAAAAGCTTTGCAACGTAAGGCGATTGTAGTTGGACCACAGAAAAAAACCGTACAAAAAGTAGCATGGTGTACAGGGGCGGCGCAGGGTTATATCCATACTGCTATTGAATTGGGCGTAGATATTTATATTAGCGGTGAGATTTCCGAGCAAACCAATCATGAAGCGCTTGAGTCGGGCGTGTCTTATATTTCTGCGGGGCATCACGCAACAGAACGTTACGGCGTGCAAGCTTTAGGTGAACATTTGTCGCAAAAATTCAATTTATCGCATCAATTTATCGATATAAAAAATCCTGTTTAGTTGTTTTATTTCAGTCACTTATAAAATAAAGCTTTAAATGCGAAGCAAAAAATTGTATAATCTTGCGCTTTGCAGTATGCCGTAAATTTTTTAAGTATCCAGTGTAGTAAAATAATCTAACGCCCCTCAAGGGCAAGGTTTCATATTCAAGCTAATCGCATCGGTTCAGAGGAAAACATGTCAGATAACCACAACGGAGCCCCTCAAGCAGGAGAGGCTTCTCAAGTAGATTTGGAAAAACGTAATTTCTTGATTGCCACTACTGCGATAGGTGCCATAGGCGCTGCTGCTGTAGCAATACCATTTGTTAAAAGCATGACGCCAAGTGAGCGTGCAAAAGCGGCTGGCGCTCCTGTGGAAGTCGATATCAGCAAAATCGAGCCGGGCACTATGATGACTGCGGAATGGCGCGGTAAACCTGTATGGATTATCAACCGTACAGAAGAGATGACCGCTGAGTTGCCTAAACATAACGACCAGCTGACTGACCCGATGTGCGAAATCACTTCCCAGCAACCTGGCTATTGCAAAAATACTGGTCGTTCCATCAAGCCTAATATCGGCGTAGTGGTTGGTATTTGCACGCATTTAGGTTGTTCACCTACGGCGAAACTGCAGCCAGGCGGTGATATGGGCGAAAAATGGGAGGGTGGTTTTTTCTGCCCATGTCATGGTTCTAAATTTGATTTAGCAGGCCGCGTTTATAAAGGTTCACCAGCGCCTATGAACTTGGTAATCCCCCCCTACAAATACCTATCTGATAACACGATATTGATCGGTGTTGATACTGAAGAGAAAGCCTAATCATGACAGACAATAATAAAACAGGTTTGGCGGACAAATTGAGCAAGGGTGCAAATGAGGGTCTGGCTTGGGTAGATGCGCGTTTTCCTCTAACAAGTAATATTAAAACGCATTTGACAGAATATTACGCACCTAAAAACTTTAACTTTTGGTACTTCTTTGGCTCGCTGGCATTGTTGGTATTGGTGCTGCAAATTCTTACCGGTATCTTCTTAACGATGCATTACAAGCCTGATGCAGAATTGGCCTTCGGCTCGGTGGAATACATCATGCGCGATGTGCCATGGGGTTGGCTCATTCGCTACATGCACTCTACAGGCGCTTCGATGTTCTTTGTCGTGGTTTACCTGCACATGTTCCGTGGTGTAATTTATGGCTCATACCGTAATCCGCGTGAGCTAATTTGGTTGTTCGGGGTAGCGATATTCCTGTGCCTGATGGGTGAGGCATTCTTTGGCTATTTATTGCCATGGGGCCAAATGTCTTATTGGGGCGCGCAAGTGATTGTGAATCTGTTCTCAGCTATTCCGTTCATCGGCCCTGATGTGTCCGAATGGCTGCGCGGTGACTACCTTGTTTCTGATGCAACATTGAATCGTTTCTTCGCATTTCATGTCATTGCACTGCCTTTGGTGTTGTTGGGCTTGGTGGCGGCGCACTTAATTGCACTACACGAAGTAGGCTCAAACAACCCGGATGGCATAGAAATTAAGAAGCTTAAAGACCCGCAAACCGGTATTCCATTGGATGGTATTGCGTTCCATCCCTACTACACGGTAAAGGATTTGGTTGGTGTGACGATGTTCTTGATCGTTTTCTCAGCCATTATTTTCTTTTCCCCGGAAATGGGCGGATATTTCCTGGAAGCGAATAATTTTGTTCCAGCCGATCCATTCAAGACACCAGCGCATATTGCACCAGTTTGGTATTTCACGCCTTATTACTCAATCTTGCGTGCGGTTCCACCGTTCCCAGGCTTAGGCAGCTTTATACCGCCATCACAATTCCCTGGTGTAGTCGCAATGGGTGTATCTGTCGCAATTTTTGCATTGATGCCTTGGTTGGATAAAAGCTCTGTGAAGTCGATTCGTTACCGCGGTGCTTTGTATAAAAAATGGCTGGCGGCCTTTGTGATCAGCTTCTTTATATTGGGCTACTTAGGTACTGTGCCTTCTAATATATGGGGTCAATTCGGTAGCTGGTTTGGTAATGCGGATCGCGCTACGGTAGTGGCCCGTATTTTTACTGTTGTTTACTTCCTATTCTTCATCCTGATGCCTTGGTATACCAAGAAAGACAACACCTTACCCGTACCAGAGAGAGTGACAGGAACCAAATAATGAAAAAAATATTCTTATTGCTATTAGCGGTTTCGTCATTCGCTTTTGCTTCCACTGCCTTTGCCAATGAAGAAATGGCATTGGAAAAAGCGCCGATTGACGCGTCTAACCATGAATCAT
>JACDEP010000032.1:10581-11746 GCA_013816325.1 Methylotenera sp. | reverse complement strand
CGCGTACTTTTGTTAATTATTGCTTGAATTGTCATAGTGCGAATTACATGCGTTACAACCGTTTGCTGGAAATCGGTTTAACTGAAAAGCAAATCAAAGACAATTTGCTTTTTGCAGGCGAAAAAGTGGGTGACCAGATGAAGGTTGCGATGAGCAAAAGCGACGCTAAAAAATGGTTCGGTGCTGCGCCACCTGATTTGTCCGTAGAAGTACGTGCTCGCGGTGCAGATTGGGTGTATAGCTACATGCGCGGTTTCTATCGTGATAACTCTCGTCCTACAGGTTGGAATAATACCGTATACGATAAAGTAGCGATGCCGCACATCCTGTATGAATTGCAAGGCGAACAAACGCTCAATCACGAAACACACAAATTGGAATTGACTAAGCCGGGTAAATTGTCTGTGACCGAATATGACAGCTTGGTAGGCGATTTAACGAATTTCCTGGCATATATGTCAGAGCCAGCAAAACAGCAGCGCAATCATTTGGGCTGGTTTGTATTACTGTTTTTAGGAGTGTTGTTAGTACTCACTTACAAACTCAAAAAAGCTTATTGGAAGGATGTACACTAATTATGATGACCTTATACTCTGGGACGACTGATCCCTACAGCCACCGCTGCCGTATCGTACTGTACGAAAAAGGCATGGACTTTCAGGTCATAGATGTTGATCTTGCAAATAAACCGGAAGATTTGGCAGTGATTAATCCATATAACCACGTGCCAGTTTTGGTTGAGCGGGACTTGGTGTTGTCGGAAGCGAATATCATCAATGAATATATCGATGAACGCTTTCCGCATCCCCAGTTGATGCCACCTGATCCAGTGATGCGTGCCCGTGCTCGTTTATTTTTGCATGACTTTGAAAAGCAGTTATTTGACCACATCAAAGATATTGAGTCTGATGATCAAGCAAAAGCTGACAAAGCACGCATGACGATTCGCGATAATTTAACGCAATTGGTGCCTATTTTCTCTAAACAAAATTATTTGCTAGGTGATGATTACTCAATGTTAGACGTGGCAGTCACCCCATTGTTATGGCGTTTAGGTCACTACGGTATTGATTTGCCGAATCAAGCGGCGCCGATATTGAAATATGCAGAGCGTTTGTTCTCTAGGCCGTTATACTCAGATGCAATGACGCCTTCAGAGAAAGCA
>JACDEP010000032.1:0-10571 GCA_013816325.1 Methylotenera sp. | reverse complement strand
ATACTTAGTTGCATGAAAAAATTATCTCGTTATGTATAACATATACACTTCCTCGTTAATTCCTTCTTGCGTCTTGTCTAGATTAAACATTTCAAGATTTAATTAGTATGAGTGATTTGATTTCAACTAAATCTTACATGCTACGCGCCATTCATGAATGGTGCGTAGACAGTGGCTTGACCCCACATCTATTAGTTGCGGTGAATAGCCTGACGCGCGTACCTATGGGCTATGTGAAAAAAGGTGAAATCGTTTTGAATCTCAATTATGCAGCGACCAAAGATTTGCATATGGATAACGAAGCGGTCGTATTTTCTGCTCGTTTTGGCGGAGTATCACAAAATATCTATGTGCCCATGAGTGCAATAAAAGGCATCTTCGCCCGTGAGAATGGACAAGGCATGTTTTTTGAAATCGGCGAGGAGGCTCCTAAATCAGCACAAGCAGTGGAAGCAGTTCCTGCTAGCGATAGCGCGTCAGAAGCCACCAAAAAAATAAATACTAAAAAACCTACATTAACTATCGTAAAGTAGCTTAACTTTTATAAAAATATCAGTATAATACGCAGCTTCATTAAATGCCGGATTAGCTCAGTTGGTAGAGCAGCGCACTTGTAATGCGAAGGTCGTCAGTTCGATTCCGACATCCGGCACCAAATATTCTTAGCAAATTCCCTTTATACGTTTGACAGCTAGTCAAATTATCAGCATAATTGCGGGTTCGGTTAGGAGGGGTGGCCGAGTGGTTAAAGGCGACGGACTGTAAATCCGTTCTCTCAGAGTACGAAGGTTCGAATCCTTCCCCCTCCACCATATTGGTGACATAGAAAAGTTTGTGTCGCAAGATTTGTAATACTAAATTGCAGTTAAAGATTCGTAGTAAGTAGTTTGAGCCTGTTGGTGTTGGTTTTTGTGGGTGTGTGGATTTGGCTCTATCGCAAATCCAAATTGGCAAGACCCAAGCATGCAAGTTAAATGCGGGTGTAGCTCAGTTGGTAGAGCTTCAGTTTTCCAAACTGAATGTCGCGAGTTCGAGTCTCGTCGCCCGCTCCAAAGCTTCAATTAACGCCCATGTGGCTCAGTGGTAGAGCACTCCCTTGGTAAGGGAGAGGTCGCGGGTCCGATTCCCGCCATGGGCACCACCTGTTTTTGCTGGATATGTTGCGCTAGCGTTTGAGATTTGTTTTAAGTAACTTTAATTTGAACAAGTTTTATTAATTCTAATAAAGCTTATGGTTAATAAAATATTGTAAAGGACTGAAGAAATGGCAAAAGGTAAATTTGAGCGGACCAAGCCGCACGTTAACGTAGGAACGATAGGCCACGTTGACCATGGTAAGACCACATTAACAGCAGCGATCACGACAATTTTGTCTAAAAAATTCGGCGGTGAAGCCAAAGCTTACGACCAAATTGACGCGGCACCAGAAGAAAAAGCACGTGGTATTACCATTAATACTGCGCACGTTGAATACGAAACAGCAGCACGCCACTACGCCCACGTAGACTGCCCAGGCCACGCCGACTATGTTAAAAACATGATTACCGGCGCAGCACAAATGGACGGCGCTATTCTGGTATGTTCAGCCGCTGATGGCCCAATGCCACAAACGCGTGAGCACATCCTGTTAGCTCGTCAAGTAGGCGTGCCATACATCGTGGTTTACCTCAACAAAGCTGACTTGGTTGATGATGCTGAGTTATTAGAACTTGTTGAAATGGAAGTACGTGACTTGCTTAGCAAATACGACTTCCCAGGCGACGACACACCAATCATCACCGGTTCAGCACGTGCTGCACTAGAAGGTGACCAATCAGAAATTGGCGAACCATCAATCCTTAAACTGGCAGAAGCCCTAGACAGCTACATCCCAATGCCGGAACGTGCCATTGACGGTACCTTCCTAATGCCAGTAGAAGATGTATTCTCAATCTCAGGTCGCGGTACTGTAGTTACAGGTCGTATCGAACGCGGTATTGTAAAAGTGGGTGATGAGATCGAAATCGTTGGGATCAAAGACACACTTAAAACCACCTGTACAGGCGTTGAAATGTTCCGCAAACTGCTAGACCAAGGTCAAGCAGGCGACAACGTAGGCGTATTGTTACGTGGTACCAAACGTGAAGAAGTAGAACGCGGTCAAGTATTGGCTAAATCAGGTTCTATCAAACCACACACAAAATTCACAGCAGAGATCTACGTACTAGGTAAAGATGAAGGCGGTCGTCACACACCATTCTTCCAAGGTTACCGTCCACAATTCTACTTCCGTACCACAGACGTAACCGGTGCAGTAGAGTTGCCAGCAGGTACAGAAATGGTCATGCCAGGCGACAATGTGTCAATCACAGTCACATTGATTGCACCGATCGCCATGGAAGACGGCTTACGCTTCGCGATTCGTGAAGGTGGCCGTACCGTTGGTGCTGGTGTCGTTGCTAAGATCATTGAATAAATTTTAGTGTTTAAATTTAAACGGCAGGGTTAACCCTGCCGTTTCGCTCTTTAAAGGAAAGTAAAATGGCAGCTCAAAAAATTCGCATTCGCTTGAAAGCATTTGATTATCGTTTGATTGATCAATCAGCTCAAGAAATCGTAGAAACAGCTAAACGTACTGGCGCAGTGGTAAAGGGCCCAGTGCCATTGCCAACACGTATTGAACGTTTTGATATCTTACGTTCACCACACGTGAATAAAACATCACGTGACCAGTTTGAAATTCGTACCCATCAGCGTTTGATGGACATCGTTGATCCTACTGATAAAACCGTAGATGCATTGATGAAGCTTGACCTACCAGCGGGTGTAGATGTAGAAATCAAGTTATAAATTTTAATTCTGCGCTGCATTAACTTACTCGCTTCGCCTTGCTGTACTAGTTGTATTATCCATGGCTCAGCTCCTAGTTTCTTCTAGCGCATAAATAAAATTTGAATGTAATGAAGTTGTTGTAAACAAAACGAGAGTTCGGTATAATCCGCGCTCTTTCATAGAAGTCGGTCAATTGTAATCGACTTTTTAACTAAATAATAAGGATACGATCATGAGCTTAGGGCTTATTGGTCGCAAAGTGGGTATGACCCGCGTGTTTACTGAAGATGGCGCAAGCATCCCGGTAACCGTGTTGGAAGTTGTTCCTAACCGCGTGACACAGATCAAGACGACCGCAAGCGATGGCTATACAGGCCTTCAAGTTGCTTACGGTACACGTCGTGCTAGCCGCATCACCAAAGCGCTGACTGGGCATTATGCCAAGACAGGCTCTGCTGCAGGCGCTGGTATACATGAATTTCCGGTAACCAATGAAGTATTAGCCAATTACACTGCTGGTGCAAATATCACTGTTGATATTTTCCAGGCAGGGCAAAAAGTTGACGTTACGGGCACTTCTTTGGGTAAAGGCTTTGCTGGTGCTATCAAGCGCCATCATTTCAAATCTAACCGTGCATCTCACGGTAATTCTAAATCACATAACGTACCAGGATCTATCGGTATGGCGCAAGATCCGGGTCGAGTATTCCCTGGTAAACGCATGCCTGGCCATTTGGGCGCTGTTAAAGTAACTACACAGAATTTAGAAGTTGTTCGTGTTGATTTAGAGCGCAACCTGCTGTTAATCAAAGGTGCCATCCCAGGTTCTAAAGGCGGCGACGTTGTTGTACGTCCAGCCATTAAAGCTAAAGCGACTAAAGCGCAGGGGGGGTCTAAATAATGGAACTCAAATTAATCGATAAGAACGGTAAAGCTGCTAAAAAGGGCGTTATAGTTTCTGAAGGTACGTTCGGCCGCGAGTTTAACGAAGCTTTGGTGCATCAAGTTGTGGTTGCTTATATGGCGAATGCCCGTACAGCGACACGCGCACAAAAAGGTCGTGACACCGTAGCGCATACCACGCACAAACCATACGCTCAAAAAGGTACTGGTAACGCACGTGCAGGTATGAGCTCAAGCCCAATCTGGCGTGGAGGTGGTCGTGCATTCCCTAACTCGCCTAATGAAAATTTCAGCCATAAAGTAAACCGCAAAGCTTACCGCGCCGGTATGCAAACGATTTTATCTGAATTAGTGCGTCAAGAGCGTTTAAGTGTTGTTGAAGAGTTTGTAGTTGACACACCGAAAACTAAAGCCTTGGCAGAGAAAATCAAAGGTATGGGTTACGCAGAAGGCTTATTGGTATTGACTGATAGCTTTAACGAAAACTTATATCTATCTTCACGCAATCTCACTAACGTGATGGTGGTAGAAGCGCAATATGCTGACCCAGTCAGTCTAGTGCGTTTCCCAAATGTGGTAGCTACAGCTGGCGCAGTGAAGAAACTTGAGGAGATGCTAGCATCATGATGAACGCTATTACTAAAACTCAAGACCGTTTATTGCAAGTGATTTTAGCTCCGCAAATTACTGAAAAAGCAACCTACATTGCTGACAAACATCAGCAAATCGCTTTCAAAGTGCGCACCGATGCAACTAAACCAGAAATCAAAGCAGCAGTTGAGCTTGTTTTCAAAGTTGAAGTTGAAAAAGTCGCAGTGATTAATGTCGGCGGCAAAGTAAAACGTGCCGGCAAGCGTATGGGTAAACGTAACGACTGGAAAAAAGCTTATGTAAGCTTGAAACCAGGCCAAGAAATTAACTTCGCAGCGGGCGAATAAGGAGAGAAGAGATGGCATTAATTAAAGTCAAACCAACCTCCCCCGGTCGTCGTGGCGTACTTAAGGTCGTAACACCAGATCTTTATAAAGGTAAACCACACGCACCGCTGTTGGAGAGTCAAAGTAAGCATGCAGGCCGTAATAATAACGGTCATATTACAACCCGTCACCAAGGTGGGGGTCATAAACAGCATTATCGTTTAATTGACTTCCGTCGCAATAAAGATGGCATCCCAGCGAAAGTGGAGCATATTGAATATGATCCAAACCGCACAGCGCATATTGCTTTGCTTTGTTACGCTGATGGTGAGCGCCGTTACATTATTGCTCCGCGTGGTATCGCGGCAGGTGCACAATTAATCAGTGGTTCAGATGCGCCTATCAAAGTAGGTAATGCAATGCCGCTACGCAACATCCCAGTTGGTAGCACGATCCATTGTATCGAGTTGCAACCTGGTAAAGGTGCGCAATTAGCGCGTTCAGCTGGTACTTCTGTGCAATTGCTTGCACGTGAAGGTAGCTACGCTCAATTACGTTTACGTTCTGGCGAAGTTCGCCGCGTACACGTAGATTGCAAAGCAACTTTAGGTGAAGTGGGTAATGAAGAGCATTCATTGCGTTCAATCGGTAAGGCTGGTGCTATGCGCTGGCGTGGTGTTCGCCCAACCGTTCGCGGTGTGGTGATGAACCCGGTTGATCACCCGCACGGTGGTGGTGAAGGTAAAACAGCTGCTGGTATGAATCCAGTAAGCCCATGGGGTGTTAAAACCAAGGGTTATCGTACACGTAGCAGCAAACGTACAGATAATATGCGTATTAGTCGTCGTCCGAGAGGCGTAAGGTAATCATGGCACGTTCACTTAAAAAAGGTCCATTTATTGATGGTCATTTGGCAAAAAAAGTAGAAGTTGCAGCTGCAGCGCGCGACCGTAAACCAATTAAGACTTGGTCACGTCGCTCTACGATTTTCCCAGATTTTATTGGTCTTACTATTGCGATTCATAATGGTAAGCAACACATTCCAGTGTTGATTTCTGAAAACATGGTAGGTCACAAGCTTGGTGAGTTTGCGTTAACGCGTACATTCAAAGGGCATGCAGCCGACAAGAAAGCTAAGAAGTAGGAGCTGATGATGCAAGTATCTGCAATATTAAAAGGTGTTCATCTCTCTCCGCAAAAGGCTAGATTGGTGGCAGACCTTGTTCGTGGCAAGAAAGTAGATCACGCGCTTAACATCTTGAGCTTCACACCTAAAAAAGGTGCCGAGATTATCAAGAAGGTTGTTGAGTCTGCAATCGCTAATGCTGAACATAACAATGGCGCCGATATTGACGAATTGAAAGTAACTTCAATTTACGTTGATAAAGGTATTGTGCTTAAACGTATTCGCCCACGCGCAAAAGGTCGTGCGGGTAAGATTACTAAACCAACCTGTCACATTCATGTGACTGTCGGTAACTAAAGGATAATCATGGGTCAAAAAATTCATCCAATTGGTTTCCGTCTGAGTGTTCAAAAGAACTGGGCCTCACGTTGGTATGCCAATAGCAAGAACTTCCCTGCGATGTTGCAAAGCGACATCAAAGTGCGTGCGTTCCTGAACAAAAAATTAGCCAGTGCTGCGGTAAGTCGTATCCTGATTGAGCGTCCTGCTAAGAACGCAAAAATCACGATTTATAGCGCGCGCCCTGGTGTGGTAATCGGTAAAAAAGGTGAAGACATCGAGTCTTTACGTGCTACTTTGCAAGGTTTAATGGGCGTTCCTGTTCATTTGAACATTGAAGAAGTGCGTAAACCTGAAATTGATGCAACATTGATTGCACAATCTATCGCTCAACAACTTGAAAAACGTGTGATGTTCCGCCGTGCCATGAAACGCGCTATGCAAAATGCAATGCGTTTAGGTGCTCAAGGTATCAAAATCATGAGTTCAGGCCGTTTGAATGGTATCGAAATCTCGCGTACTGAATGGTACCGTGAAGGTCGCGTGCCACTTCATACATTGCGTGCTGATATTGATTACGGCGTAGCTGAAGCTTTAACCACCTACGGTATTATCGGTATCAAAGTATGGGTATTCAAAGGCGAGATATTCGCAGGTAATGCGCAAGCAGGGCAAGCCGCTTTAGCAGCGCCAGCGGTTGAGCCAGAAAAGAAAGTAAGAAAGGCGAGGGCTAAAGATGCTACAACCGTCTAGACAAAAATACCGCAAGATGCAAAAAGGCCGTAACAAAGGCATTGCAACGACAGGTAACAAAGTAAGTTTTGGTGATTTCGGTCTTAAGGCGATTGGTCGCGGTCGTTTGACAGCACGTCAAATTGAGGCGGCACGTCGTGTAATGACGCGTCACATTAAACGTGGTGGTCGCGTATGGATCCGTATTTTTCCAGATCAACCAATTTCTAAAAAGCCTGCTGAAGTACGTATGGGCAACGGTAAGGGTAGTACAGAGTACTACGTAGCCCAAATCCAACCAGGCAAAATGTTATACGAGATGGACGGTGTAAGTGAAGAGCTTGCACGTGAGGCGTTCCGATTGGCAGCTGCTAAGCTACCAATCGAGACGACATTCATGACACGTCAGCTTGGTAGTTAAGGAGGGTACGCTAAATGAAAGCAACCGATTTAAGAGCAAAAAGCGTTGACGAACTAAATGCAGAGTTGATTGAATTGCGTCGCGCGCAATTCTCACTCCGCATGCAACTGGCGACTCAACAATTATCTAAAGTAGATCAGCTAGGTAAAGTACGCAAAGATGTAGCACGCGTGAAGCTTGTATTAGCTGAGAAAGCGAAACAGGCATAATTATGACTGAAACGACAAAAGTAGTACGCAGCCTTACCGGCCGTGTAGTCAGTGACAAGATGGATAAAACTGTCACGGTATTAGTTGAGCGTAAAGTGAAGCACCCTTTGATTGGTAAAGTTGTTCGTCAATCTAAGAAATTTCACGCGCATGACGAAACAAATAGCTGTAAAGAGGGTGATTTGGTGACTATCGTTGAGAGTCGCCCACTTTCTAAAACTAAAACTTGGGTAGTAAAATCAGCCTAAGATTTAGTTAAGTTTATTACGCAATTGCGGTAATAGTAATTGCGTAAGTAGTTTTAGCACTATATAATGTTTGGTTTTTCGGCGAGCGACTTATTTATAGTATTTAAGTCTTAGGCTCTCGCCCCAATACTGACCGTGGTCTGTCGGCCGAGTTAACGAGCTTATTTATTTAAGTTGGGTTAAAAATGGCCGGTGTTGGTTTAACGGATTAAGTTGGAGATTATTCTCATGATTCAAATGCAATCTCGGCTAGAAGTTGCCGATAACACCGGTGCGCGCTCTGTGCAATGCATCAAGGTGTTAGGTGGCTCTAAGCGTCGTTACGCTGGAATTGGCGACATCATTAAGGTCAGCATCAAAGATGCTGCCCCACGTGGTCGCGTTAAAAAAGGCGAAGTTTACAGCGCGGTAGTTGTGCGTACTGCTAAGGGTGTGCGTCGTCCAGACGGCTCTTTGGTTAAGTTCGATGCTAACGCTGCAGTACTGTTAAATAATAAGCTAGAACCGATTGGTACCCGTATTTTTGGGCCAGTAACACGTGAATTGCGCTCAGAGAAATTCATGAAAATCGTTTCATTAGCACCAGAAGTATTGTAGGAGTTCACATGAACAAAATTCGTAAGGGTGATCAAGTCATCCTAAATACAGGAAAAGATAAAGGCAAGCATGGTACGGTAGTGAGTATCCTTGATTCAGGCCATGTTGTTGTGGAAGGTCTTAACCTAGTTAAGAAGCACGCAAAAGCCAACCCGATGAAAGGTATTGCTGGCGGTATCATTGCTAAAGAGATGCCTTTAGATATCTCAAATGTAGCTTTATTTAACAGTGCGACCCAAAAAGGTGATCGCGTAGGCTTTAAGACTTTAGATGACGGTCGCAAAATTCGCGTATTCAAATCTAATGGCGAAGCAGTGGACGCATAGGAAGAATTATGGCGCGCTTAAAACAATATTATAAAGACTCAGTCGTCAAAGCGATGACAGAGCAATTTGGTTACACTTCAGTCATGCAAGTGCCTCGCATCGAAAAAATCACCTTGAATATGGGGGTGGGCGAAGCGGTTGCGGATAAAAAAGTGATGGAAAACGCTGTTGGCGATATGGAAAAAATTGCTGGTCAAAAAGCAATCGTAACTAAAGCTAAAAAATCAGTGGCGGCATTTAAAATCCGTGATGATTATCCTGTTGGCTGTAAAGTAACTTTACGCCGTGAGCGTATGTACGAATTCTTGGATCGCTTGGTGACTGTGGCAATTCCACGTATCCGTGACTTCCGAGGTATCTCAGCGAAATCATTTGATGGCCGTGGTAATTACAACATGGGCGTTAAAGAGCAAATCATTTTCCCTGAAATTGAATACGATAAAATCGATGCAATTCGTGGGATGAACATTACTATCACAACTACTGCGAAAACGGATGAAGAAGCAAAAGCATTGCTTGCAGCATTTAGTTTTCCTTTTAGGGGTTAAAACATGGCTAAAACCTGTATGACAGAACGCGAAATCAAACGTCGCGCTACTGTAAGTAAATTCGCTGTAAAACGTGCTGCACTTGAAGCGGCAATGAATGATGTTACTGCTACTGCTGAGAGTCGTCTTGAGGCGCGTATGAAATTCCAAGCGCTTCCACGTAACTCGAGCCCTGTGCGTCTTCGTAATCGTTGTGCTTTAACTGGTCGCCCACGTGGTGTGTTTAGTAAATTCGGCATCGGGCGTAGCAAATTGCGCGATTTGATGATGAGTGGCCAAGTGCCAGGCGTCACCAAAGCTAGCTGGTAATAGGGGAAGATCTATGAGTATGAGTGATCCAATTGCCGATATGTTGACGCGCATCCGTAATGCGCAAATGGTCAATAAAGCGGTTGTAACGATGCCTTCATCTAAAGTTAAGTCTGCTATTGCTAGCGTGCTTAAAGATGAAGGTTATATTGAAGATTTTGCAGTGCAAACTGAAGGTAGTAAAGCTATATTAAACATTAGCTTGAAATACTACGCTGGCCGCCCAGTCATTGAGCGTATCCAACGTGTAAGTAAACCTGGTTTGCGTGTATATAAAGGGTCTCAAGAGATTCCTAAAGTAATGAATGGTCTTGGTGTGACAATTATGTCTACATCCAAGGGTGTAATGACAGATCGTAAAGCACAAGCAGCCGGTATCGGTGGCGAAGTGCTCTGCGTAGTGGCTTAAGGAGAAGCAAATGTCACGTGTTGCTAAAAATCCAGTAGCCATTCCAGAAAAAGTTGAAGTAGTGTTGAGTGCTAATGCGATCAATGTAAGCGGTCCTTTAGGTAAGCTAAGCCAATCGCTAACTGATGCTGTGGTGCTTAAGCGTGAAGGTGAGACAATTACTTTCGCAGCCTCTAGCGATGCTCAACATTCGCGCGCTATGTCAGGTACTGTGCGCGCTTTAGTTGCAAACATGATACAAGGTGTGTCGCAAGGCTTTACACGTAAGTTAACACTAGTTGGCGTAGGTTACAAAGCGGCTGCACAAGGTGCTGTATTGAACTTAGAGTTAGGTTACTCACATCCGATTAATCATAAAATGCCAGCAGGTGTTACTGTGCAAACGCCAACGCCGACAGAAGTGATTCTGACGGGTGTTGATAAGCAAGTGGTTGGTCAAATAGCTGCGCAGATTCGCGCTTACCGTGCTCCAGAGCCTTATAAGGGCAAGGGTGTTCGTTATGCTGATGAAGTTGTTGCAATTAAAGAAACCAAGAAGAAATAAGGCTTAAAAGATGAATATTGTAAATAATCGCTTGCGTCGTGCACGTAAAACCCGTGCCAAAATTGCAGAGCTGAAAGTTACACGTTTGAGTGTACACCGTACTAATACACATATCTACGCGCAAATTATCGC
>JACDEP010000031.1:14973-16285 GCA_013816325.1 Methylotenera sp. | reverse complement strand
AGTGTTGGGTTCGTATCAAGTTAAAACCTGTGACGATTTTAGTTATCACGATTCGGTTGATGGTTCCATCAGCAGTAATCAGGGTATCCGCATCTTATTCGAAGACGGCTCACGTATCGTGTTTAGGCTTTCTGGCACTGGCACTGAAGGTGCTACGCTACGCATATATTTGGAAGCCTTCGAGCCTGATAGCACTAAGCATCATTTAGACGCGCAAGTGGCCTTAGCAGAAATGATACAAATTGCCTTGCAGATATCGCAATTGAGAGAGAAAACCGGACGACAAGCACCTACAGTGGTTACTTGAGTGAGATTTACCTTAACAAAAAGCCAGCGAGAGCTGGCTTCTTTTATTAAGCAGTAAATTACTTACCAGCTACATTCTTTGCTACCCATTCCTGCGCTGATAGTTCGTTATCACCCGATGTATCCATATGAGCAAAAATAGCATGGTGACCTGCTAAAAATTCATCTTTCGTTACTTTGTGGTCGCCATCTTTATCCATCATACCCATCATTTTCATGGTGCGTAATTCGCGGCTGTAGCCGCCAGTCGTTAAATCGAGTTTAGATTTTCCTGATGTGCCGACCCATTCTTTAGCGTCGACAGAACCATCTTGATCTTTATCTAATGCATCAAAGATGCTGGTGTAATAGGCGTCAGCTTCCGCAGCAGATACCATATGGTTGCCATCGGCATCCAGCATTTTCATCATTTCCATTTTTTGCAGCTGGTTAGCATAACCACCTGTGCTTAACATCGGTTCGGCAGCAGATGCAGGTGCAGATAGCATTGTAGTTGAGAATAAAGTTGCCATGATAAGCATGGCGGTTTTGGGTTTGATATTCATCATAATCTCCATAAAAAATAAATTGTTCTGGTAAGGAAAGAAGTTGCCGGCAAAGTTTAGTCAGCCACAAAACGATTCGCTTACATTTATTTTCTAAAAGATTTATAAATAGCCTATCTCTAGACCTTTCTCGGCCAGCTAACGATAGCTAACAGTATGACTAATATCGTCCATGCGTAGGCTTGCATATTCAAAGGCTCTGATAAAAGAAATATTCCCATGGTGGCAAGTGCGATTATGTTCAAATAGCCGTAGAGCCGCGATTTGATTATCGTCAGCGGTCGTATTTGTAGCAGCCATAAGCCGATACTGAGTTGCAATACCGGTAGCAGGTATATGGATAGGGGGAAATCTCGGTATCGACCATCAAGGTTGTAAAAGAAACCAGATAATGCAGGCATTAAATGCGTAATGGGCTGTAATAAATAGGCTTTTGGCATCAGCAATAAACTGGCCAAAGC
>JACDEP010000031.1:0-14963 GCA_013816325.1 Methylotenera sp. | reverse complement strand
ATAGGCTAATTTGTGTGATATTTTTACTGTAAGTATCGGCTAAGCCCTCGTTTAAGACATCGTTTAACCCATCTTTTAAGTCATCGTTCTTCTGTCGTATAACAATGATGGGTATCGCTAGGATAGTAAAAATTCCTACTAAGTTTAAACCGCCTAATGCTAACCATTCAAAGATATCCCGGCATGCGATGATCAGATAGCTTAGCTGCAATAAAGCCATTAAGCCGGCGGATGCGCCTAATGCGACAGTGCCTATTAAAGCGCTCAGCCGGCGTTCACCTACTTTAAAAGCAATGGCTAAAAAGATAAGTAAGCCGGCCGCTGCCCAATATAATGGCTTATAGCCATCCTGGCGCTCCGCTATTGCACCTTTAAAAGAAAATTTTGGACTCAATTCAGTGTCATAGAAACCCCAGTAACCACCGACGGCACCTTCTAGTAAACGTTTCCATGGCTGGTCTACCGCCTCAATGATGTTGTAATTCCATTTCGTTTCGTCAGCTCGTTGTAAAAATTCCCGCAGGTAGCGCGCCTGGTTTACCCCGCTAGGCACAGAACCATTACGATGGCGGCCCGCTGATGGCCAGCCTGTTTCACCGATCATGATGGGTTTTATAAAGGTATGGCTAAGCTTATCCATGACTGCATCCACATGATGAATGGCATTGCCTATGGGTTGCGAATCATCTTCCCAATAAGGCAGAATGTGCACTGTCACGTAATCCACAGAAGATTCCAAGGCTGGATGTTTGAGCCAGAACTCCCAAACATCCGCATAAGTAACCGGTACTTTTGTGGCTCGTTTGGCATGACTGATATAAGCAGCCAACGCCCGTTCGGTTTGTTCGCCGCGTAATAAAACCTCATTACCGACGATAAGTCCTACTACCGTTTGCGGATATTCATTAGCAAGTTGAGTTGCTAGATTGATTTCTAGTTCGTTATCAATATCTGACCTGCCTATCCAAGCACCGAGCAATACTTTCAAGCCAATCTTGGATGCCGCTTCGGGTACATAATCCAAGCCTTGGCCAACCGAATAAATACGGACACACCGGCTAGTTTTTGCTAATAATTTAAGGTCGCCTTCAATCTGGACCTTGCTAATGATGGTGCCTTTTACAAACGGGCTTTGGTCTTTACCGTAGTATGGAGCGTAGGAAACGCATTGAAATTTACCATCTGCAGATAACTGTGGTTCAACGAGTGAGACTGGCTGGTTCTGCTGCCAGAACCATAGGCCAATGATGAAGAGTATCAATAGATTAAAAACACTATATCGCCATAAAGCTCCGTTAGACGTACCAATCATAAAATTCCTATTATGTGTTGAGTGCCGATTCATTCATTAGCTGATATGGTAAAGCAGTAGCCAAAAACTAAATGTCGCTAAGCTAACATAAGGAAATTTTCAAGCGATTAAGTTCCATTATCCGTACTAGACACGGAATCCAGCGTTTTGTGAGATGTTGGGCTTTGCTAGCTCAGCCGCAACCTACAGCCCACGCTACACTTGCTGATTGTTTTTGGTGCTTATAACTATTGCCACAAGCTTCCCCGGACTGTCTACAAATGCAAAGTGGCCAGTGTTTTCCAATATGATTGGTTGCACCTTTAAAGCTTCGGAAGTGCGCTTTCTTTCTATAGGGGTAGACCAGTCATTCTCTCCGTATACCAAGATGACCGGTGCCTTTACGGCAACGTACCTTTCTGTAGCTTGAGCCCAGCTGCGCCAGCCTGCAAATGTGCTGCGTTCTACATATCTGAACCCCTTTCGCTTGCCTGCATTATTGAATTTTGTAAGCAGGTCGTTCGGCATCCAGTTTTTCGTCTTTAGTCCGCCTCGCAGAATCAAGCCCAAGAATAATTTATTCTCCAGAGCGGCAAAGATTGCGCCATGTAATGGGATGGCAAAATTCCCTATAACAAAGTTGGCAAAAAGGTTACCTCTACGCAGGCCATCGCCATAGCGTTTTTCATAATCATATGGGTTTGACGATATAATCGCTTTGATGCGATCAGGCAATTGACTCGCCACTGTCAGGGCAATAACCGCACCGATTGATTCCCCCGCAAGGGTGACGTTCTCAAGATTGAGCTTCTCAATGAAGGAGACCACGGCGCTACGGAAATAGGGTTCGTCATAATCCGCTTCCTTCTCTATGGAAGAATATCCGTGCCCTGGTAGATCTATGGCATACACCGTGTAGTTTTGGGAGAGCATTGGAATTACTTCCTGAAAGTAATCCAGTTGAGTCCTGATGGTGTGAAGTAGAACTAAAGGCTCTCCGCTACCGGCTTTTAAATAACGCAGCGTTCTTTTGTTGTCGACTCTGAATTCTAAAATTTCACCTAGTTTCGGAATATCTTGCATCACTTACCCCTTAATTTGGTTAAACGATCAGGCTGCTTTCGCTGAGTTAGCTTATGGTCATGTTCAGGTTATGAAGAACGCTATCGGAGTTATGCAAAGAAGCGCTGCTTATATTTTGAATCGCAGTAAGCGTAGGTTGGCTAAGCTTTGCGAAGCCCAACACGTCATGATTAACAAATTGCACTTGCTGATAGGCACACTTTTGTTTGTTGGGCCTCATTGCACTCAGCAACAACCTACCAAACCCTATTGGCATTCTTGTCTATTTATTATTTGCATTACGGTCTCCCTATTGGCTTGCCAATCTAATCTTATAACGTCTATTTATCAACCTGCTTGATGGTCATTTCGCCTTTGTATAAACGTACATCCATCCGGGACAGGAAAGACATACCTAACAGCACGTCGCCACCCAAGCCGGGTGCGATCATGGCGGCGACATCATGCGCTTCTACACCACCGATTTTTACACTATTCAACCATACCATATAACCAATGCTGTCGCCATTTGCGGTATTGGTGCGGATAGCATTCAGACTTGCTAGGTTAAGCTTATCTGCGACGCGTTGCGAAATAGCCACACCGGTCGCTCCGGTATCTACCAGTACTTCTACTTTTTCGCCATTGATCAGAGCTTCGGCGCGGTAATGACCATCTAACCCGCGCTTCAATATCACCGTGTCAGATGACCCTAAGCGGGTGATCTTATTGGGATTTTGGATGTTGTCGGCGAGATAGTAGATAACCCCGGCCAGTATGAGCCAAATGATGGCGGTAACCCACGAGCTTTTAGGCATGGTTTATCGGCAGATTACAGGCATTAGCTAGCTTCATCGATCCAGGCAAGTTGTATCGCTTCCAGGATCTTTTCGCCAGATTTATTCGGGTCATCATCAAAATCATCAAGCCCTAATACCCATTCGTGCAAGTCTGTAAAACGAATCGTTTTAGGATCAATTTCGGGATGTTTGTCATAAAGAGATTCGGCGATTGCTAGACTATCAATCCATTTCATATTGGCTCAAACTTTATCAATTAAGAGGATTTATTATAACGCGCCGTATAAATAGGGGGTAGTAATAAGGCGCTATGAAAACCGTGCATAAGCTCTTGAATTTTTCGATGGCGAGTTGACTTTAATGTTCACGCTTCGCCGTGGTAAAATACGCTATTAAATTATTTAAGTATTTGGAAAACTAAAACCATGGCATCCGCACCACACAAGGCACCATTTAACTATACCAATACCTTAAATCAAGCTGACCCAGATCTGTGGGGCATGATAGAGCGCGAAGTCGTGCGTCAGCATGAGCATATTGAGCTAATTGCTTCTGAAAACTACACCAGCCCGGCAGTAATGCAGGCACAAGGTTCGCAGTTAACCAACAAGTATGCAGAAGGGTATCCAGGCAAGCGTTTCTACGGCGGCTGTGAATTTGTAGACCAGGTTGAACAGTTAGCCATTGACCGCTTGAAAGCCTTGTTTGGTGCAGAATATGCCAACGTGCAACCGCATTCCGGTTCGCAAGCAAACCAAGCCGTGTACTTCTCTATTCTTAAACCGGGTGACACCGTGATGGGTATGAACCTAGGCCATGGTGGTCATTTAACGCACGGTTCACCGGCTAACCTATCCGGTAAGTTATTCAACATCGTGCCGTATGGCTTGAATGATAAAGAAGAGATCGATTACGACGAGATGGAACGCATTGCCGTCGAATGCAAACCTAAGCTATTGATCGGCGGTGCTAGTGCTTACGCTTTACGTTTTGACTGGGCACGTATGAGTCAGATCGCAAAGAAAGTCGGCGCATACTTCATGGTGGATATGGCACATTACTCTGGCTTGATTGCTGCCGGTGTTTATCCTAACCCAGTGCCACATGCAGATTTCGTGACTTCAACTACGCATAAAACACTACGTGGCCCACGTGGCGGTATCATCTTGGCAAGAGCTGAGTTTGAGAAATCATTGAATTCAAACGTGTTCCCAAGCCTGCAAGGCGGGCCGTTGATGCATGTGATTGCAGCAAAAGCAACAGCATTCCTAGAAGCGGCTCAACCGGAATTCAAAACTTATCAGGCACAGGTAATCAAAAACGCACAAGCGATGGCAGAAACATTAACTACACGCGGGTTACGTATTATTTCCGGCCGTACTGAATCGCATATGTTCATGGTCGATTTACGACCAAAAGGCCTCACCGGTAAAGCAGCGGATGCTGCACTTGGTTTGGCGCATATTACCGTGAATAAAAACGCAATTCCAAACGATCCGGAAAGCCCATTCGTGACTTCGGGTATCCGTATCGGCGCGCCGGCGATTACCACTCGCGGCTTCAAAAAAGAAGAAGCGCGTTTGGTAGCAAACTTGATTGCTGACGTGCTGGATAACCCGACAGACGAAGCGATTATTGCTGCAACTAAAGAAAGGGTGCATGCACTCACTGCTCGCTTTCCTGTGTATGGAGCTTAATTAACTTGGCATACCGATCAAATCAAAACCTAAACGAACATTTCATTCGCACTCAAACGCGGAATGCGTTGCGAAGCTTAGCATTGTTGGATAGGGGAGCAACCAATGAGCACGCGACAAAACGAAATGGAATGTGCAGTTTGTTCGGTAGGGTTCATTAAATGAAATGCCCATTTTGCGGTGTAGACGATACGCAAGTCATTGACTCCAGAGTCAATGATGAAGGCGATTCAATTCGTCGCCGCCGCAAATGTGGCGAGTGCGACAAACGTTTTACCACTTATGAAACCGCAGAACTGCATATGCCGCAGGTGGTCAAGACCAATGGAACGCGCGAAGAATTCAGCCGCGAAAAATTACGGTTATCTTTCTCGCGTGCCTTGCATAAACGGCCAGTCCCTACAGATTACGTAGAGAGGGCGCTGGACAGTATCTCGCAAAAGCTATTAAGTCTTGGTGAGCGGGAAATCCCGGCCCGCGAGCTAGGTGAGAGTGTCATGCACGAGCTTAAACTCATGGATAAAGTGGCTTATATCCGTTTTGCATCGGTATATCGCAGCTTTTCAGACGTCGATGATTTCAATAATGCCATCCGGGATCTTGATAAACGAGAATCTTGATGAATAAGACCTTGGATAAATAAGACTTAGATAAAAGACTTATAAATGATTAGATAGGCGCGAGTCTGATAAAACTTGATGACTTACGTCGCATAAAAAACGCAATACACATAATTAACTTTTAATAAACTTTAATTTGATTCTATTAAGCTTTAATGAAGCGCAGGAGTGCTAGATGAAACTGATTAACTGGGCATCAATAGCATTGGCGGCTTTCACAGTCGTGTTGACTATCGTGTTTTTTACCTGGTGGGCGATGAAGGATAGCGTCGTTTTCGGCAATGAAAAATTTGATCAGGTTAAGTGGATGCAAGATGCGGCAACTATCCAAACTGAATGCAAGCGCGGTGATATGGCCTATGACTTGCAACAGCATATTTTGGCACCAGGTGTGCCGCGTGAGGCCGTAAGTATGTTACTCGGCCGCCCTAGTTATGAAGATAGTAATGCCATGGAATATGATCTTGGCAAATGCATGCATGTCTATCATGGCTTGCGCATTTTCTTTGATGAGAATAACCGTTTGATGCATAGCCGTATTTCGTCTCACTAAGCGCTTCCTCCCCAGTGTTCTCCATGGTCGATCACACTTATATGGCTCTTGCGCTGCGGCTTGCAGAGCAAGGTTTATATAGTACTCAACCTAACCCTAGGGTAGGTTGCGTCATCGTAAAAAACCAGCAGATCATAGGCCAGGGCGCACATTTGGAAGCCGGCGAGCCGCATGCAGAAGTACTTGCGCTGCGTGAAGCCGCCGCTGAGGCTAAGGACGCAGATGTTTACGTGACCCTCGAACCCTGCAATCACTATGGACGCACACCGCCTTGTGTAGACGCCCTCATTGAAGCCGGTGTAAGGCGTGTGGTAGTCGCCATGCAAGACCCGAACCCATTAGTGGCAGGTGCAGGTATTAAGCGACTACAAGCGCAAGGCATACAGGTCGAAACAGGCCTTATGGAACAGGAAGCGCTGGCTCTTAACCCCGGCTTTATCTCGCAAATGGTGCATGGTATGCCGTATGTGCGCAGCAAAATAGCCGCCAGTTTAGATGGCCGGACTGCTTTGATCAACGGTAAAAGCCAGTGGATTACTGGCGAGGCAGCCCGAAATGACGTGCAGCATTGGCGTGCCCAAGCGGGCGCCATTATTACCGGTATAGGCACGGTATTGGTGGATAACCCGACCATGAATGTCCGGCTGGATAATACGATTCGCCAGCCGCTACGCATTATTATCGATAGCCAATTACGCACGCCAGTAAATTGCAATATTCTAAATTCTATTGAGCAGGCCCCAGTGCTCATTGTCTACGCTATAGACGCTAATAAGCGTCATGCGGCATTAAGTGCAGCAGGTGCAGAATTGCTATGTTTGTCTAAAACGCAAGGTCAAGTTGATTTAACTGCCTTGCTTAAGCATCTCGTCAAAAATAATGTAAATGAGATATTGCTTGAGGCGGGGCAAGGTTTGAATGGCGCATTTTTACAAGCAGATTTAATAGACGAATTTATTTTTTATTACGCACCCAAACTAATGGGTGCTGATGCTCAAGGTATGTTCGCAATTCCAGCGCTAACCGAAATGTCGAAAGCAATTGATTTGGAAATTCTAGATATACGGCAATGTGGCCTTGATATTCGTTTACGTGCAAAGCCTAAAAGATAAATTCATGCTTATCGATACCCATTGCCATCTAGATGCTGGCGAGTTCAATGCAGATCGGGACACAATCGCAAAAAAATCTCTTGAAATGGGTCTCGTGGCAATTGTAGTGCCCGCCATTATGCGGGGTAACTTTGATGCTGTGATTGCATTAAGTCATCAGCATAAGCATTGTGTCTATGCCTTGGGGATCCATCCTATGTTCGTCAATCAATCTAACTTGGCTGATATTGAAATCCTGAATACGTACGTGGAAGAAAATAATCCGGTGGCTATTGGCGAAATTGGCCTGGATTACTATGTGACCAAGGAAAATCATGAGCTGCAAACGCATTTCTTTACTGAACAATTAAAATTAGCCAAACATCATGGCTTGCCGGTGTTGTTACATTCACGCCATGCTGTGGATGATGTACTTAAATATTTGCGGCGCTATCAATTGGTAGGGGGCATTGCTCATGCATTTAACGGCAGCAAACAACAGGCAGAACAGTTTATACAGTTAGGCTTTAAATTGGGTTTTGGCGGTGCCATGACTTATACCCGTGCTTTAAGGATACGGGAACTGGCAACAACGCTTCCTCTGGAGGCCATTGTTTTAGAGACTGATTCACCAGATATACCACCCGAATGGATAGGTAGCAAAGGTCGCAATACTCCTCTGGAACTGGCTAAGATCGCCCAAGTTTTAGCCGATTTGAGAGGGGAAAAAATCGCCCAAGTGCTTGATATTACTAGTGCCAACGCTATAAAAGTAATGCCAAAATTAGTTGACTTATGCACACCACCTCATCCTTTACATTAACAATTGTAAAAAAACCTTAGTAATCAATGGGGATAATTTAAGTGATTGATTTATATACGTTAAATAATAGATTAAATTTTAAGCGTTTTGAAAAAAGCCTTATAAAATGCCATGTTACATTTTCAAGTCACAATTATTCACAAAGTTATCCACAGATATTGTGGAGAGAATTTTCAACTTCAGGGAACTTTTTAAAAGTCAACTTTTAATATATTAAATTTATGTTAATTAATCGACAGGCATATCGAACAATTTGGGTTTCAGGCTCACCAACTGCCTATTCAAATATCGTCAATATTATTGATCAAACCAAGTTACCACACCATTTTGAAACAATTACCATTGATTCATTAGAACAAATGATTGCGGCAATCAAAACAATGCAGGTGAGGGGCGCGCCATTGATAGGTGCGGCGGCGGCTTATGGCGTATGCCTAGCGTTACAAAGAGACACCAGTGACGACTATATTATTTCAGTTGCACAGCTACTTATACACAGCAGGCCTACCGCCGTTAATTTGCGTTGGGCAGTGCAGCGCATGTTGAATAAAATACTAGTGCTTAATCCCTTGCAACGTTTAGAGGCTGCCTGGTTAGAGGCCGCTATTATCTGTAATGAAGACGTGCAGTTGAATCAGGCAATAGGTCAGCATGGCTTGGCGCTAATTAAGAACGTACATGCCCAGCTGTTGTCCCCACAATCAAGGCCGATCAACATTCTTACTCATTGTAATGCTGGTTGGTTGGCTACGGTAGATTTTGGTACGGCACTGTCGCCTATTTACGCGGCGCATGATGCTGGCGTTGCGGTGCATGTTTGGGTAGATGAGACCCGTCCGCGCAACCAGGGCGCCAGCTTAACTGCTTGGGAGCTAGCCCAGCATGGTGTGCCACATACGGTAATTAGTGATAACGCTGGTGGACACCTTATGCAACATGGCCAGGTAGATATGGTGATTGTTGGCGCAGATAGAGTGACATCTACAGGTGATGTATGCAATAAAATCGGCACATACTTAAAGGCACTAGCCGCGTTCGATAATAAAGTACCATTTTATGCGGCCGTTCCGTCACCTACCATTGATTGGCTGATGATAGACGGTTTAAAGGAAATCGAAATTGAAGAGCGAAGCGCCCATGAAGTGAGCCATATGATTGGCAGACTCTCGAATGGCGAGATTGCAGAAATAAATATTTTACCACCCAACAACCTGACAGTAGAAACTCAAGTGGCCAACCCGGCGTTTGATGTTACGCCCGCGCGCTTGGTGACAGGTATCATCACTGAATTAGGTGTATATACGCCTGATCAATTGGTCAGTATCAAGAGTTAAGCGAAGTAGGAGAGGTAGTCGATGCAAACCCAGCGTGAACAGTTATTGCATATCAGCCAGCAACTAGCGAGCCTTGGCCTAAATCGCGGCACGTCTGGCAATGTAAGTGTGCGGGTAGAAAATAGCCTGCAACCGCCAGGATTTTTAATTACGCCATCCGGCATGGTAGTAGATAAGATGACGCCGACTGATATGGTATGGATGGATTTTTCCGGTAATGCTACCGGTTCGCGCCAACCTTCTAGCGAATGGCGCCTTCATCTGGATATTCTTAAAAATAAACCCGAAGCCAATACTGTGATTCATACGCATAGTATGTTTGCCAGTACGCTTAGTACATTTCGCCACGATATCCCTGCTTTCCACTATATGATTGCACTGGCAGGTGGCGACAGTATCCGCTGCGCACCATACGCATTATTTGGCAGCCAGCTGTTATCAGATTTTGCCATCGAAGCTTTAGAAGAACGTAAAGCCTGTTTGCTGGCGAACCATGGCATGATCGCTGTGGGTGAAACGCTAGAGAAAGGCCTGAATATTACAGTTGAAGTCGAAACTCTGTGCGAGCAATATCTACGGGCTTTGCAAGTGGGAGAGCCTTATATCCTCAGTAAAGAAGAAATGCTGGATGTGAAAGAAAAGTTCAAAACTTATGGGGCTTGGGCGAGTAAAACTTAACCACAGTTATATCTGCGCTTTGGGCTTCGCACCAAAAGCAAAAGTACAGTATTTTATTTTCCCATAACGTTTTGAGCGACCTTCATTTTACGGTAAAATCTATTCCCGTCTGCAACAAAAAATTAAGTCCTTTCCCATGACCAAATATGTGTTCGTAACCGGCGGTGTAGTTTCTTCTCTTGGTAAAGGCATCGCTGCTGCCAGCCTTGGCGCAATCCTAGAATCACGTGGTATCAAAGTTACCATGCTGAAGTTGGATCCTTATATCAACGTTGACCCCGGCACCATGTCACCATTCCAGCACGGTGAGGTATTTGTCACCGATGATGGCGCTGAAACCGACTTGGATTTAGGTCATTACGAGCGCTTTATTAGTCAGCGAATGGGTAAGCGCAATAACTTTACTACCGGTCAAATTTACGAAACCGTCATCAAAAAAGAACGCCGCGGTGAATACTTAGGCAAAACTGTACAAGTTATCCCACACATTACCGATGAAATCAAAACGCACGTTAAACGCGGTGCTGAAGGCGCCGATGTGGCCATCGTTGAAGTTGGTGGTACTGTAGGTGACATCGAGTCACTACCATTTTTGGAAGCGATACGCCAAATGGGTTTTGAAGAAGGTAAAACGAATGCCTGCTATATTCACTTGACCCTTTTACCTTGGATTGCCGCAGCGGGTGAATTGAAAACAAAACCCACGCAACACTCTGTAAAAGAATTACGCGAGATTGGTATTCAGCCAGATATTTTACTGTGCCGTGCAGATCGCAACATTCCAAATGATGAGCGTAGAAAAATAGCGTTATTTACCAACGTAGCGCCAGAGGCGGTGATCAGCGCAATTGATGCCGATTCAATTTACAAGATTCCTGGTTTATTGCACGACCAAATGTTGGATGAAATTGTTTGTCATAAATTAGGTATTTTGGCTAAAGCGGCTGATTTGTCTAGCTGGCAAAAAATCGGACATGCGTTAGAGAATCCTAAACACCAAGTTAACATTGCCTTTGTGGGCAAATATGTGGATTTAACGGAATCATATAAATCGTTGACTGAGGCTTTAATCCATGCGGGTATTCATACTGAATCCAAAGTGAAGATCCACTATATGGATTCAGAAGAGATTGAGCAAAATGGTACTGACGTACTTAATGAAATGGATGGGATTTTAGTGCCAGGCGGTTTCGGTAAACGCGGTACAGAAGGCAAAATTGCCGCAATTGGTTACGCAAGGAAAAACAAGATTCCCTACCTTGGAATCTGTTTGGGTATGCAGTTAGCGGTCATTGAATTTGCGCGTAATCAAGCAAAGTTGACCGATGCTAATAGTACAGAATTCAACCCGGATAGTCCGTACCAACTGATAGGCCTGATTACCGAGTGGCAAGCGGCGGATGGTAAGGTGGAAACGCGTTCAGAAGATTCTGATCTCGGTGGTACTATGCGGTTAGGCGCTCAAGTCTGCCCAATTAAGCCGAATACATTGGCTGCTAGCATTTACGGTAAAGAGGTCAATGAGCGCCATAGACACCGTTATGAAGTGAACAACAATTACGTTGAGCAACTCAAAGTGGCAGGCCTAGTGATTTCTGCCCGAACACCAACTGAAAATTTATGTGAAATGATCGAGTTGCCGCAAGATGTGCATCCATGGTTCGTGGCTTGTCAATTCCACCCGGAATTTACATCTAATCCAAGAACCGGTCATCCGTTATTTACTGCCTATATCAAAGCGGCCCTGGCACACAAAGGTATCAAGTAGTGCATTGATTTAAAGTCATTAAAGGATAGTTATGCAGTTATGTGGATTTGAAGTTGGCCTAGATAAACCCTTGTTCCTGATTGCAGGGCCATGCGTGATTGAGTCTCAGCAAATGGCGATTGATACTGCCGGGCAGCTTAAAGAAATTGCCACTGCTGTAGGCATTCCTTTTATTTATAAATCTTCATACGACAAAGCTAACCGCAGCTCAACCAAGACATTCCGTGGTTTTGGCATCACCGAAGGTCTCACGATTTTAGACGAAGTACACCGCCAGATTGGCGTGCCTATCTTGACGGATGTACATACAACAGAACAAGTACCCGAAGTAGCTAGTGTAGTAGATGTGCTGCAAACCCCAGCATTCCTTTGTCGCCAGACCGATTTTATTGTCGCAGTCGCGACCTGCGGTAAGCCAGTCAATATCAAAAAAGGCCAATTCTTGGCGCCGCACGATATGTTGCAAGTGGTGAATAAAGCCAAGGAAGCGAATGGTGGCGCAGATACGATTATGGTTTGTGAACGTGGTGCTTCGTTTGGTTACAATACGCTAGTGTCAGACATGCGTGGTTTAGCCATCATGCGCGAAACTAACTGTCCAGTCGTGTTCGATGCTACCCACTCGGTACAGCAACCAGGCGGCCAGGGCGATAAAAGCGGTGGGCAGCGTGAACATGTGCCTGTGTTAGCCCGCGCTGCTGTGGCAAGCGGCATTGCCGGTATATTTATGGAAACACACCCAGACCCCTCTAAAGCCTTGTCTGATGGACCGAATGCTTGGCCTTTGCACAAAATGACAGACTTGCTGCAAGTGCTAGTCGATATGGACAGGCTAGTGAAAAAAGCTGGTTTTATCGAGTCAACGCTTTAACACCACTATAAAATTTAACTTTAAATACATAGCCATATAAATAATTAACTAATTTAAGAAAAGAACCTAAAGGAAAAGTCATGAGCGCCATTGTAGATATCATCGCCCGCGAAATTTTAGATTCACGCGGTAACCCAACTGTTGAAGCTGATGTGTTGCTGGAAAGCGGCGTGATTGGCCGTGCTGCCGTACCATCGGGTGCTTCTACTGGCGCTAAAGAAGCGATGGAATTGCGCGATGGCGATAAAAGTCGTTATTTAGGTAAAGGCGTATTGCAAGCGGTTGAGAACGTAAATACTGAAATCACTGAAGCAATCATTGGCCTGGATGCAGAAGAGCAAAGCTTTATCGACAAAATTTTGATTGAACTTGATGGTACTGAAAACAAAGACCGCTTAGGTGCCAATGCACTATTAGCAGTGTCTATGGCCTGTGCCCGTGCTGCGGCAGAAGAATCAGGTTTGCCTTTGTACCGCTACCTAGGTGGCTCTGGCGCAATGCAATTGCCAACGCCAATGATGAATATTATCAATGGCGGTGCACATGCTGACAACAGCGTGGATATGCAAGAGTTTATGATTATTCCAGCTGGTTTGCCGACTTTCAGAGAGGCAATGCGTTGTGGAGCCGAAGTGTTCCATCAGCTCAAAAAGACTTTGCACAAAAAAGGCTTAGCGACTACGGTGGGTGACGAGGGTGGCTTCGCACCTAACTTGCCATCGAACGAAGCCGCGATTCAATTGATTTTGGAAGCGATCTCCGAAGCTGGCTACGAGCCAGGTCGTGATGTTTATCTTGGTCTCGATTGCGCCAGTACCGAGTTCTACAAAGATGGTAAGTACCACCTCGAATCAGAAGGTTTGCAATTAACCTCCGCTGAATTCACAGACTACTTGGCGACTTGGGTAGATAAATATCCTATCATCAGTATTGAAGATGGCATGAGTGAATTCGACTGGGATGGTTGGGATATCATCACTAAGCGTTTGGGGAAAACCACGCAATTGGTTGGCGATGACTTGTTCGTGACCAACTCCAAAATCCTGCGTGAAGGTATCAAACGCGGGGTTGCAAATTCAGTACTCATTAAAGTGAACCAAATCGGTACTTTAACCGAGACTTTCCAAACCATTGAGATGGCAAAACGCGCGGGTTATACGGCGGTTGTATCACATCGCTCCGGTGAGACTGAAGACACAACGATTGCCGATATTTCCGTGGCAACCAATGCATTACAAATCAAGACCGGTTCATTGTGCCGCAGCGAGCGTATTGCAAAATACAATCAATTGCTACGTATTGAAGAAGAGCTCGGTGATGCGACGAGTTATGCGGGTATGTCCGCCTTCTATCAACTTTTTAAATAATTAGAAAAATTCGCTGCATCTGAAAATGTTATCAAAGCGGATGATTTGGCATGCGGTTGAATGCGGGCGGCTCGCGGAAGCCCTAATATTAAGTTGCATGACAGCGAGGCTGCCAGCGCTGCAGCCTCGCTGTCATGCGGCTAAAGCATCTTTTTGAAAGCCCTAACGCTTATATTCGTAGTCCTAATTGCATTGCTCCAGTATCCGCTGTGGCTGGGCAAGGGCAGTTGGCTGCGGGTGTGGGATTTGAGCCATCAACTCGCACAGCAGCAGGAGAAGAATAATGCGCTAAAAGCGCGTAATAATACGCTGGATGCTGAAGTGCGTGATTTAAAAAGCGGACGCGCAGCGATTGAAGAGCGTGCTCGCAGTGAGCTTGGTATGGTGAAAAAGGATGAAGTGTTTTTCCAAGTGCTAGAAGGGCCTATGCCTGTGATTGCGCCACCAGTAATAACTCCTCCACCTAAAGCTGATCCGCCAATTGTTATTAAAGTACCCAATAAAACCCCAGCGGCTACGCTAAGCTCATCGCACAAAAGTACTGTTTCACCAAGCCCCGTTCCCAAAGCTAGAGGGCCTAAAGATAACGCGCCTAAAGAAGAGGTTCCCCAGGAAAAGTCCAAATTATCCTTGCAACCTGTAGATTCATCATCGAAAATCGAACCAGCGCTTCCCAAAAAGGCAGAAGAAAAACTGCAAGTTAAACCGGCTGAAAACGACGCTATCAAAGATGCTAAAGCGGTACTCAAACAATAAACTTAGCACAATAAACTCAGAGCGCTAATATAAAACTTAGAGCAAAAATAAGTTAAGTTAATTTAGCTAAGCTAAGTACACTAAGTCTCTTCTAGGGTATAAGGCAAAGGTTTGATGTTTAATTTCACATCATTCCAAAAGATGCCTTCCTGAAGATTTTCCAGACGACACTCCACCAATACGTCATAGCCGCTTGCAAATGCCGGAGCCAGCCGCACAATTTTACCAATTGCCTGGTTATGAGCATCGAGC
>JACDEP010000030.1:4056-16347 GCA_013816325.1 Methylotenera sp. | reverse complement strand
TTGCAGTTCCTCACCATCCATAAATCTAAAGGCCTTGAGTTTGATACGGTGATCTTGCCAGCGCTAAATCGCAGGCCCAGAAACCCAGATAATGAATTAGTGCTTTGGCAGGAAGTGCTGGTGAACAACCAAATGCGCCTAGTGGCCGCGCCCATGACAATGGGCCGCAAGGATACAAAAAATAGCCCAACGGTATATCAGTTCCTGAAAGAGTTAGAAGCTGAACGTAACACCAATGAAATCGTGCGACTGCTGTATGTTGCAGCTACACGTAGTGAACGTCATCTGCATTTGATCGCCACGATGCAAAAGACAGCAAAAGATGAATTAAAGCCTGTAGCAAAATCACTGTTAGAAATGCTTTGGCCTGCAGTGGAAGCAGATTTTGTCCAAGCCGCCACTTTGGATGTTAGCAAATATGCTATGAATTTAAGTGTTAGCTCCGCTAGTTTTGTACCCAAACTGCAAAGGTTACCAATTGAGTTGTTGAGGAATTCAATCGCAGAATTCAAGCCACAAAACCGTTTACCTAGTAAAACAAGCGCAATCAACCAAGAACTGGAAAATCTAGCGGATGCTGTGATTAACATAGACCTGCAAAGACATAGCGGCATTCTGGCGCATAAGTACATGGAATTGTTGGCGACCACGGATTTGAAATTATGGAATGAACAAAGAATCGAGCAATGCGAACAGGCAATGCAAACATGGCTTATGCAGCAGGGTCATTCTGCTAATGAAGCAAGGCAGGGCGGTGCACAAGTACTTAATGCTTTGAATGCTACGCTGAATAGTAAGTATGGCCAGTGGGTTTTATATCAACATACCGACGCCGCCAGTGAAGTGAGCTTATTTGATGCCAATTCTGATGAGGTTAATAACCATATTATTGACCGTACGTTTATAGAAAATGGCATACGTTGGATTGTAGATTACAAGCTCACAGAGCCTGATGGAAATGCCAACTTGGCGGGAGTTGCAGAATTGCACAGGCCGCAATTAGAGCGCTACGCAGCTTTGTTCTGTGGCCATGGCCTACCCATTAAAAAAGCCGTATTCTTTTTGAGCTTAGGAGAATTGGTTGAGCTGCTTTAAATTAAATGTAGCCCAATTATGATAATAACCAGTACTACTTAAACCTTGTTGATTAAGCTTGTTAAGCTAAACATCCAATATCTATATATATAGCAATCGAGACTAAAGCAATGCCATTTCGGGAGTAATGGAAGCGTTAACATTTAGAATGTAATTTCGTAGAATTCAATTTTTTCGGAATACGATCAAACCACCGGCAAATTAGTAGAGATGAAATTTTGTACGTACGGCGCAGCGGCTTGTGAACTCATGACAAAATTGACCACAAGATAGATACATAGCAGTATGACTATCACTGCAATTGATTTTTCAAAAAGATTGTCTGGTTTCATTGGATATTAAAAAACAACGAATTACTCGAATATATGGGATAAACCCAAGTAAGTCTATTTATAAATTAAGTACGGCCTGATTTATGAGCTCGATTTGTAATAAATTTAGATGCAAAGTTGATTACTACTACACAGACAATGATGGTAATACTATTAAAGTTAATTACACCACTCCCTAATAACTTCTCGGATGTGGCTGTAATTTCTTCTTTTATTATCTTCCAGCTTTTCATGATTATGTTCTTTACAAGATAAGCAATTAAAGCTGAACTATCTAATATCTATAATCCCCTTTAGTCTTATTGTGATGTAAGAAACGGCTGACGCAGGCTTCCATCAGGGGAAAATTTAGTAATTGAATAGCCGCTAGTAAAGGGGTAAGCGACTGGGGAAGGCGGCGAAGATTTGTTGCAGACCTTATCGGACGTTTAACTTTTAACAACAATCATTGAGTGCAGGCTTATGTTTTTAAGTTGTGAATGAGTGTTTATCAAGGGTAATAGCATTTTGTCTGGCGTCTATCCATCCACCATCCCTATAACCCACCAACTAACCTGAGAACTTTTATTCCCGCTGCTCATTCTTAAAATGTCGCCTGACATACCAAACCACAAAAATCACTCCTATACCGATGATGACGTAATGAAATTCATGAAAATACACTTTCAAGTCCTCCCAATGCTGTCCAAATTTCATGCCTGCATAGCCAAGCACCCAACACCAAATTAAAGAACCGACGAAGGTATAAGCGATGAATTTGGTCATGTTCATACGTGCTACACCCGCTGGGAAGGCAATAAAAGTACGTACAGCAGGCAATAGCCTCGCGATAAAGATGATGATATCGCCATGTTTTTCAAACCATCTATCAGCCATATCTAAATCATGTTTCGATATCAATACGTATTTCCCGTATTTCTCAGCCAGCGGCCGACCGCCAAACATCCCTACGTAATACGCGGGTATGGAGCCAAGTACGCAGCCAATAGCGCCTGCCAGCGCAATTCCCCATAAAGTCATTTCGCCTTTGAAAACGAGATAACCTGCAAAGGGCATGATGACTTCGGATGGGAGCGGAATGCACGCAGATTCAATCGCCATCAGCAAGACAATTCCACCATAGCCCATAGAGGAGATTACGGAGATGATGAAAGCGGCGACTGAAGCAAGGATTTTTTCTATCATGATTTGGCTATCTTTTAAGTGGATAAAACATTCTAAACAAATTCTTTCAAAAGCACTTTAACAAATTCAGTACGGTGATGGATTTCTTCCAAGCTTACCGTCACTCTTAATTTATCTGGCCCATTCATGCGGCAACGGCGGTCACGCTGCAATAGGGCGATGAGTTTGGTTGGATCAATGTCGGCTTTAGGGTTGAATTGCAGCTGGATCGCATCAGCGCTAGCATCAATCTTGATGATACCAATGGGCTTAGCAGTGACACGTAGCCTGTGGCAAGCCATGAGTGCTTCGCCTTGCTCAGGAAGTAAACCAAAACGGTCTATCAACTCTTCTTGCATATTGTCCAACTCATCGTCATTCGTACAGTTAGCCAGACGTTTATAAATGACCAAACGTTCATGCACATCTGGGCAATATTTTGTCGGCAGAAGCGCGGGCGTATGCAGGTTGATTTCTGTGGTTACGCCCAATGGCGCATTTAAGTCGGGCTCTTTGCCGGCTTTAAGCTGTTTCACCGCGTGGTTCAGCATATCGGAATACAAATGGAAACCGATTTCCTGCATTTCACCGCTTTGTGAATCACCTAATAATTCCCCGGCACCACGAATCTCAAGGTCATGCATGGCGAGGTGAAAACCGGCGCCGAGGTCTTCCATGAGTTGGATTGCATCCAGTCGTTTTTGCGCCTGTGGCGTAATCTTGCGGTCTGGGTCTGTGAGTAAATACGCATAAGCCTGATGATGCGAACGTCCTACCCGACCACGCAACTGATGCATCTGTGCGAGGCCGAACATATCAGCTTTGTTCATGATGATAGTGTTAGCGGTCGGTACATCGATGCCAGTTTCAATAATCGTGGTGCAAAGCAGCAAGTTATAACGCTGATTATAAAAATCTCGCATCACATGTTCGAGCTCACGTTCACGCAGTTGGCCGTGTGCTACGGCAATGCGTGCATCAGGCAAAATGCGCTCGAGCTTTTCGCGCATTGAATGGATGGTATCCACTTCGTTATGCAAGAAATAAACCTGCCCACCACGCTTGAATTCGCGTGTTGCGGCTTCGCGGATAATGCCTTCGGAATAGTCGGTATGGAATGTCTTAATACTCAAGCGCTTTTGCGGTGGCGTAGAAATCACAGAGAACTCTCGTAGGCCTTCCATCGCCATGCTTAAAGTACGCGGGATTGGCGTAGCTGTGAGTGTCAGTACATCCACTTCTGCGCGTAAAGCTTTCAGTTGCTCTTTCTGGCGCACACCAAAGCGATGTTCTTCATCCAGAATCACAAGGCCTAGGTTCTTGAATTTGACATCTTTTTGAATGAGCCTATGCGTACCGATGATGATGTCGATTTCACCGGCTGCCAGACCACGTAATGCTTCTGCCTGTTCTTTTACTGTTCTGAACCGTGAAATCTCGGCAACCTTGATTGGCCACTCAGCAAAACGGTCAGTGAAGTTATTAAAGTGCTGTTCTGCGAGCAAGGTAGTGGGTACCAATACCGCAACCTGCCTGCCACCCATGACTGCAACGAACGCAGCGCGTAACGCAACCTCTGTTTTACCAAAGCCTACATCGCCGCACACCAACCTATCCATAGGGCGGCCAGACTGCATGTCTTTAATGACGTTTTCGATGGCTTCAAGTTGGTCCGGCGTTTCCTCAAATGGAAAGCCTTCACAAAATGTCTCGTAATCATGCAGGCTCAGGGTAAATGCATGACCGCGGCGTAAAGCGCGCTGGGCATACAAATTGAGTAGCTCAGCGGCTGTGTCACGAATCTGTTTGAGGGCTTTTTTCTTGGCTTTTTCCCAATTACCGCTTCCTAATCTATGTAGCGGCGCAGACTCGGGGGGACCGCCTGAGTAACGTGAAATCAGAAATAGCTGCGAAACGGGAACGTATAATTTATCTTCGCCAAAGTATTCAAGTAATAAAAACTCGGTTTCACCTTCACCGAAATCCAGATTAATCAGGCCCTTATAACGACCAACGCCATGCTGCTCATGAACTACGGGGTCATTCGGACGCAGCTCTGATAAATCTTTAAGCATGCCTTCAGTGCTGCGTGCTTTTTCTTTTTCCCGTCGGCGCTGCTGGCGCACGGTTGCTGCATAAAGTTCAGCTTCGGTGATGATAGCGAAAGATGAGGAGCTGGTATCAGCTACGCTTACCCCATGATGTAAAGGCGCGATACCTAGCATGACTTTGGTATCTGAACTTATAAATTCCGCCCAAGTTTCTATCAAAGCGGGTTGCAAGTTATGTTCAATAAACAGTTGTGAAATGGTCTCTCGACGGCCTAAACTCTCGGCGGCAATTAATACGCGACCGGAAAAGTCTTTTATAAAATCTTGCAACTTGTGCAAAGGCTTTTCGGCGCGGCGTTCTATATCTAAAGCTGGTAAGCCGGTAGTAGCTTTAGTAGTGTTTAGAGACAAACGTGTAAATTGATGCGTGGCAGCAAAAAAATCTTCGGTCTTGATTAATAGCTTTTCCGGAACCAATAACGGGCGTTCTGCATCATGCGCAAGTAACTTGTAACGGGATTGTGCTTCACGCCAGAAACCCTGTGCACTCTGGTCTAGGTCACCATGCAGGCAAAGTAAGCAATTGTTTGGCAGATAATCTAACAGGCTGGCAGTCTGCTCAAAGAATAAGGGCAGATACCATTCGATGCCCCCTGAGGCTACGCCCTTGCTCACATCTTTGTAGATTTTTGCGCGTTGTGGGTCGCCTTCAAAAGTCTCACGGAACTGGCTGCGGAATAACGATATCCCGGCTTCATCTAGCGGGAACTCCCGCGCCGGCAATAATCGAATTTCTGGTACTGGGTACAGGCTGCGCTGGGTATCGACGTCGAAAGTGCGTATGGTTTCAATCTCGTCACCAAATAAATCTAGGCGGTATGGCAAGGCAGAACCCATAGGGAACAAGTCTACCAAACCACCGCGTACGCTGAATTCGCCATGTGATATGACTTGGCTGACATGATGGTAACCGGCCTCAGCACATTGGCGACGTAAGGCTTCCGTGTCCAACCGCTGGTTCTTTTTAAGCATGAAAGTATTGGCGCTTAAATAGGCTTTAGGGCTTAGGCGTATCAAGGCGGTGGCCAGCGGTACGATAATTACGTCGCAATTATTTTGCGTGATCTGGTAAAGCGTGGTTAGGCGTTCAGAGATTAGATCAGGGTGCGGTGAAAATTGATCGTAGGGCAGCGTTTCCCAATCCGGCAAAAGATTCACGCATAGATCAGGTGCGAAGTAAGGAATTTCTTCCAGCAGGCGCTGCGCATCAAAGGCATTAGCACTAATAATGACTAATGGCTGTTTGTTCTTTTTGAGCTGAGTTGCGAGTTCTGCAAGCGCTAAACCGTCCATTCCATTGGTATTGAGGTCGAACCTTGTGGATTGACCTGGTTTAGGTATAGGCAAAGAGGTATAGGTCATGCGAGAGATTTAATCGGGTTGCAAACTGTGGAAGAACTAGATTATAACGGTTAGCACCGAGCTACCGTTATAAAAGTAGAGATAGGGATGAGCTTTTAAAAAAAGTGTTAAAACTAGGCAGTTCCGCCAACAGTCAAGCCATCGATTTTTAAGGTAGGTTGGCCAACGCCCACCGGCACGCTTTGACCTTCTTTACCGCAAGTGCCTACGCCGGAATCAAGTGACATATCGTTACCTATCATCGATACGCGTTTTAGTACATCCGGGCCATTACCAATCAAGGTCGCGCCTTTCACCGGATAAGTGATTTTTCCGTCTTCAATCATATAGGCTTCAGCTGCGCTGAATACGAACTTGCCGCTGGTAATATCAACTTGCCCACCCCCGAAGTTGGCTGCATACAAGCCTTTTTTCACGGATTTTATGATTTCCTGAGGTGGCATATTGCCATTCAACATATAAGTATTAGTCATGCGTGGCATCGGAATGTGCGCATAGCTTTCGCGGCGCGCATTACCGGTGACCGGCATGTTCATCAAGCGTGCATTCAAGGTGTCCTGTATATAGCCACGCAAGATGCCATCTTCTATCAATACTGTTCTATTCGTCTGGTTGCCTTCGTCGTCCACGCTTAAAGAACCACGGCGGTCCTGTATGGTGCCGTCATCAACAATAGTAATGCCTTTGGCCGCAACCTGCTTGCCTATCATATTGCTAAACGCAGAGCTGCCTTTACGGTTGAAGTCGCCCTCTAAACCATGGCCGATAGCTTCGTGCAACAAAATGCCAGGCCAACCTGCGCCTAAGACTACAGTCATGCTGCCGGCCGGGGCAGGGCGCGCTTCTAAATTAATCAGCGCCTGATGCACAGCCTTTTGAGCGTAGTCGTGGAGAACCTCATCAGTGAAGTAGCTATAATCAAAACGGCCGCCACCACCTGCTGAGCCTTGCTCTCTGCGGCCATTGCTTTCCGTAATGACATTGATGCCGATTCGCACCAAGGGCCGTACATCGGCCGCCATTACGCCATCGTGGCGTGCCACCATGACTACTTCGTATTCACCGGCGATAGAAGCCGTCACCTGCGAAATCCGCGGATCTATACCGCGTGCAATTGATTCCAGCCGTTCTAGTAAACGTACTTTTGCATCTGCGGATAATGAAGCAATAGGATCTTGTGGCAGGTAAAGTTGCGATGTCTGGCGCTGTATGATTTGGCTGGAGCTTGTTTGGTCGTGGGCGAAACTTGAAATCGCTTTGGTGACTTTCGAAGCCTGTAACAAGGCATCAAGATTGATGTCATCAGAATAGGCAAAAGCGGTTTTCTCACCACTCACGGCACGTACACCCACCCCTTGGTCTATTGAGAAACTGCCGGATTTAACCTGTCCTTCTTCCAACCCCCAGCTTTCACTGCGGCTGTATTGAAAGTACAAGTCTGCGTAATCGATTTTATGCGACATCATATCGCCAAGCACATTTTGCAGTTTCGCTATGTCTAAACTTGCTGGCGCGAGCAAGGCCTGTGTCGCCGCATCAAAATGCGAGCCTTTGATTGGATTTGAACTGCTAGGTATTTCTATACTTTTCATGAGTGTCTTATCGATGTAACATTTTTAATAAGTTTAATATATCAGTTTTGCGCATTTTAACGCTAAGTAAATCCTTGAGTTAAGGATAGGCAAAGAATGTAGTTCAGATATTAAGATTGACCTATTTAATCGTACGATGTTTCAGTGCCGGTAGACTTGCCCTTAAACTTTCTTGGTATTGCGGGTTCATGGTAGCAATCACTACACCGGAACCGCGTGGCAATCTATCCAATACTGCGCCCCAGGGGTCCACAATCATACTGTTGCCATGCGTTTCACGACCTGATAGATGGTAACCACCCTGCGCCGGCGCAATGACATAACTTAGGTTTTCAATGGCACGGGCACGCACCAGACTTTCCCAATGGGCTTTGCCAGTAGTATCAGTAAACGCAGAAGGAATCACGATAATGTTCACTTCACCCATTGCGCGGTAAAGCTCTGGGAAGCGCAAGTCATAACAGATGGATAAGCCAATTTTACCAAATGGCGTATCTACCACTTTAACGGCGTCACCGGCTTCTATGGTCTTTTCTTCATGAAAATGCTCGTTACCCAGGTCAAGGCCGAAGAGGTGAATCTTGTCATAGCGAGCTACTTGTTTGCCTTTGTCATCATAGACTAGGCAGCTATTACGCACTTTATTGAGGAAATTGCTTTTCATGGGTACGGATCCGCCAATTAGCCATATTTTATGCTTCTTGGCGGTTTTGCTTAGAAAGTCCTGGATTGGACCTTTGTCGTCTTCTTCACGCACATTGATTTTATCCATCTCCTTTAAGCCCATGATGGCAAAGTATTCTGGCAATACGATTAGCTTTGCGCCTTGGTTGACGGCGATTTCAATGAGGCGTTCGGTTTCGCTTAAATTGGCAGATACATAAGGACCTGATGCCATTTGGATACCAGCAATCTTGATGATGTCTTGATGATCAAGCTGAGCTTTTGTTGTTTTTAAGCGGGAAGTAATAGCCATTTTTAATCCAAATTGATTTTGTTATCTAGTTCTTATTATTCAAGGTAAGACTGACTAGATTTAGTTTATCTGTAAGTTGAATAATCATAACCCAAATCTGCAATGCCGAATTCTATGGCTCAAAAGTACTCTTAATTTGCTGAAAGGTTTACAACTAATTCAATGGAGAATTATTAGTGTCGGTCTTAATATTTGCATCAGGTGTATTAACCTCTTGTGGGTTATCCCAGGTGCCTACAATCTGATATTGCGTTGATGCTATTTTATTCAAAGGATCTTTCAGTATTTTTTGTGCCAAGAAAGCTACAGCGCCCACCAGAGGCCCACCGGCCAAGGCAGCTAAAGAAAAACTATCACTAATATGCGGCATTACTTTAACTAGCAGATTCTGTGTTTCTTTCTGAATATTGGTTTCGCCCTGTATTTTCACGTCTGCCGCCGGGCCAGACATTTCAAAATCATTACTGCGCAATATACCGTGGTCGATTTTTACAGTTGCGTCGATTTTGTCGAAAGCAAAACCACTGCTGAATAAGTCCCTGAAATCCAGGCTTAGGCGTCGCGGCAAGCTTTGCAGGCTTAATAAACCGAATAACCTGCCTACACCAGGTTTGACTTTCAATATCTGGCCTTTATGTACTTCAAATTCTAGGTCACCGTTTAAGTTCAGTATATTGAATTCATGTGGGCTACCTGCCCAGTTAAGCTGGCCAGTGAGCTCACCTTCGCCACCCTTGATGGTTTCATCATGACCAAATCTTTTAAGCATTTTGCCCAAATCATTGATGGTCCACTTTACGTTTAAGCGGGTATTGGGGCTACGCACCCAGTTATTCCATTGGCCGTCAGCACTTATGGTACTTTCTGGCGTAATCAATTTAAGTTTTTGTATGATCCAGTTGTCGTTCTGTGGATAAGCGACTAATTCCAGACCACCAAGTTTTTTCTTGTCGAATTCGAAATTATCTGCGGTTATATCCAATGCAGGATAATCCTGATTAAGTTTTTTAAAGTCTTTGGCTATCTCTTTGAGCGGGGCCGCAATAGGTACCCCGTTAGACTTAGCGGGGGCTGCCTCTGGGATGATTAGGTTACTAAGACGGGCTACGAGCTTGCCATTATCTTGGGCAAACCACTGAACGTCGCCTGCGATCTCGCGGCTTTGGACATTGAATTGCAGGTTATCTTTAGGCGTTTTATTCTGTAATTTCAATTCGTTAATACGCCTGCCGAATATATCCAGAGTATTGATGTTCAAGCCGATTTTCCTAATCGGCAACGATAGATCGGACTTATTGCCTGATGATGGTTTATTGGTATCTTGCAGGTGATTGGCCACTTCACGCCACGCATCTGCATCTAGGTAATCCAGGTTACCGTAAATACTGTAACCTTTTACTGTCGATTCACTGCTGGGTTCCAAAGGATTGCTGGAAGCACCAGCCGGAGGAGTATAAGTCCCCGCACCTAAACGAACTACACCACGTTCCAGTTTGTAAATGCCATTATCAAGCGTGCGATTTACACGCCCATTCAACTTATTGGCGAGGCTTAGTGTAATGGAGTCGGTTGCAGCTTCCTGCTTTCTATCGACATGCAGATTAACACGCTCTGCCGCCGTCTTATTCATCGGTGACGGCAAGGTGGAAGTAATGCCGAATAAATCAGAGCGGATACCTACCGTGATTCGTGGTTTCTGAATCAAAATATCTCCGGTCCATTCGGTAGTGCCGCTAATATAGTTCGCCACGTTGCCAAAATTTTGCTTAATGGTTTCGTCTGTCAATCGTCCGCGAGCTGCGACTCGGATAGACTTATCTTTGCTGGAAGCAAGATTAAATACCAACGGCGAGCCAAACGCCGTCGTCCGGATATTTTTTGCAGCCAGGCTACTTTCGGTAAACTCCAATGCTCCGTTAATCTTGCTTAACGCTGGAATGTCGGTGCTTTCCATACTGCCATTGGTGATTTGATAAATACCTTTGAAGTTGGCGGCCTCTATATTCTCTAAAGGGATTTTCAGGCTAAGGTTTAGTGTGCCCGCACCGCTGGTTTTCAGGTCTTCAGTAAAGCCTTGCGCTACTTCCGCTACCGGACTATGGTTAACGAACTTGATGCCTTCGCTTACCAAGCCTTTCACTTCGCTATCTACTGTAAGGATTGGATTAGTAGCATCAAGTTGTGCAATCACTATTTTACTTTTAACAATTTGATTACCAAATATATGGCCCTTGTTAGCGTTAAGCTCCATGCGCTTGCCTTCAAACAACAGGTCCAGCCCTAAACCTTCAATTAAAGGCCAATCTGTTCCGTATTCTAGTGTGCTATCGCTTATTTTCGCCGTTACCCGGAACATGCCAAGTTTGGTGTCCAGATTGTTTTTGCTATCGACGAATGGAAAGTCTACCATGCGACCTTTGACAATGAGGTTAATGTCCTCTGCACGACCGGCTTGAATGGAAGTATCTAGCCATTGCAGGGTGTTTTCTCCCAGCACCAGCGGGTAGTAAAAAGCTGCATATTTAGCATTGCCTTTACCGAACTTGCCTTTCAGATCCAGCAAGCCGCCTTTTTTGCCATCCATCAGATAGCTACCTTCAATCACACCTGCAATATGAGGGTTGCTGATAGCGAGCTTACTTACTGTTATCGTTGTGGCATTACTAGCGATGCCCCAACTTACGTCGCCGGACAGCTTATCTGCTGGAATTGGCCAGCGTAAAATGCCTTTAAAATCTAGTTGGGCATTCTGCGTATTGAGATTTAATTTTCCGCCTCGCTCATCTGCATGAATGGTCCCGCTTAGATTGCTAAAGCCCGGGATTGACGTGCCAGATTCTAATGGTTGGGCAGTTACCCCCAAACCAGTGAACTTACTATTAAGTAGATATTTTTTGGTCATAAGCCCCGCGCTGTTTTCTTGGCCTTCCCATTCCAGAAGTAAGTCGTTCAGGGTGCCTTTTGGCGTAGCAGCAGAGATTTTTTGTACGATTTCAACTGGCAGTGGCAGCTGCGCAAGATAAACCCATAAGCTATCTAGACTGATATGGGCGAGTTTCATTTTGAGGGATTTATTGCCCGTAGTGTCTTCACTATAGCTACCAGTCATATCTTGCACATTAAGACCATTAGCTGTACTTACGCTCAATTGCGCTACATCTAGCTGATACTGTTTGACCTTCTTAGCTTTTTCTAATGACTTCCAATTAATAATACCGGCAAGTTTATTTAAAGCGATAGGTTCCGCATTGGCTTTGGGCTTCAATTGGACATTTTCCAAGGCTACATTGCTAGTGATGGATTGCACCTGCTGACGTGCAAAGCTCAGTGAAATTTTGGTGCTGCCGGTGCCGCTTTGTAAGTCGATCGGATAATCAAACCAAGGTTTGAAAGCAGCTAGGTTAGCATTCTTGACCGTGGCTTCAACATTGCCGCTCCACTCATCATGTTTGCTCACGTCATCGCCATAAACGCTCGCTTCAATTTTGATAGGGTTATTGGTGCCTGCTGAAGCCAATGTGCTTAAAACGATATAGTGATTCTTAACCAAGCTTTTCCATGGCGGACTGGATATCTGCAAATTGAGCTTGCTAAGACTTAACTTCGGTGCATTACGCTGCTCATCAAGCCAAAGCACCTTAGCATTCAAGACTTCCAGG